>JALVUY010000037.1 GCA_027023665.1 Methanocaldococcaceae archaeon | reverse complement strand
CTATTAATATTTAATTTGGTTTTCAAAGCTTCACAAAAATTTATTAAAAAATCTCTAAATTTAATTTTCAATAAAAAAATAGAAGAAACAAATAACCTAAAAAAATTAAAAAAGATAAGATAAAAATAGAAAGCTAAAAAAGTTAATACTCAAAATTATTGAGGTTTCTCCATTAATTTTTTCTTGCTTAGTATTCTTCCATCAGGTGCGTGTGGTTTTCTACTAACTGCATCCATTGCTTTTTCTAACTCTCTTGCCTCATCTACTAACTTAGCCGCATATCTTAACATTTCGTGAGCCGCGGCGACTATTGGAATATATCTCTCTGCCTCTTTTACAATAAAACATCCTTTCACATCTAAATCTGCTACTTTTTCAGCGATAACGAAGGCGGCCATTGCCTTTGCCTTTGCGTAAGGATTGGTAAATTCCATTGCTTCAACTGCTTTCTCTTCATCAATAACTATTCTTGGGAGTTCTGGCTGTTTTCCTTCTTTTATTGCTGTAATCATTTCATCAATTGCATTTTGAACAATTCTTAAAACACCTGTTCCCCCTATAATTCTTAAAATGTCTGCGTTAAACATTGCCACTTCAACTGGATCTAAAAACTCTCTTCTTGCTCCAATCATCGCATCGCATTTTATTATTATATATCCCAATCCTTGCTGTTCCATCTCATCCTTAACTTTTAATCCTGGGGCATCTCCAACAATTACTGAGGGAATTCCGCTTTTGCTTAATATTTCTCTTGCTTTCTTTGGTCCAGGAGCCCCTGGGTTTGGACCTACATATATAATAATATCTGGCTTAATTTCATTAACCATCTTATTTGTAACTTCTTCAACGGATTCAGGATCCATCTTAGCCCCACTACCTAAAATTCTAACATCTATATCTTTCCTATCAGCTCTTTCATCTAATGATAAGTCAATTAATGGAGAGATTCCTAAATTTCCACATTTTATTACTCCAATTCTTACTACCATTAATATCCCCTCCCATATCTTGAATTTTCTTATAGATTTTTTTATAACTCATAATAATTTTTGTAATAATAAATATATATAATTTATTATTTATTTTCATTCAAAATCAAACAATGGAGGCATTTTGTTATCGACTCCTGGGATATATCCATAGATGTTTCTAAGTTTTAACTGCATTCTGTGAAATATATAACTTAAAGGAATATCCATTGGACAGGCATCTTCACACTGTCCACAGTTTATGCAACTTTGAGAAATATGGGATAATCTAATTCCTTGGAACATTATTGGGTCAGGAGGAATTTTACCGTTTTCATCAATATAGTCAGCTTCTAACCTACACTCTTTACAGAAACAAATTGGACATGCATCTCTACAACCATAGCATTTAATGCATCTATTCCAATACTCATACCATTTTTCAATACTAGGATATTCCTCCTCTAAATGTTTCTTTTGGAAACTTTTAGCGAGCTTAATCATAATTTTCTCAATTTTTTCTCTAATCTCAATATTCTTTTTAGATGGCTCCTTTATTTTTATATATCCCTCTCTTTCAGCATTTTCAATTAGTTCTCTTCCTTTCTCTGAACAGATTTCAACGAATGTCCATCCCTCCTCAGCCCCCCAATTACCACATGCCAAATCTGCATTTCTTGGAATTTTTAATTCACATCTTTGGCAATTTTTCCTTCTTCCATAACCCTTTTCCTCCAACTCATCAATTTTTATTGCTTTATGTTCCCCATTCTTTAACTCGATAATAAACTTCCCTTTATCAATCTCTTCCTTCACAACATCTTTCGGATCTACTTCATAAAATAACTCTATCATTTTCATTGCTGTTATTGGACTTATGGTCCCTCCACAGTTCAAACCTATCATATAAATGTTATCTAAATTAACTTGTTTTAACTTCGCCAATTCTCTAATAGCCATAGCATCACACGGCTTAACAGAGACAGCTATTCTTTTATCTGCCAAATAATTCTTTATCAACTTCCCAAAATTCGTTGGAGCACAATGCAGAGAGCCAGCAGTTTTAATTAATTCATTTGAATCTGTTATGAACGTTGGAATTCCATCGTAAATATCTTCTCCTTTCTTTAATGCCAAGACACCATCCACAAGTTTTTTATCTAATAAGTATTTAAATAATGCCGTTACTGCCCCTCCACATTCCGCATTCTTTAATATCTCCTCATCAGTCGCCTGAACTAATAAATATTTATCCATTCTATCACCATATAATAAAATTTTAAAATTTTAGAAATTCTTTTGGATTTCTTCAATTGAACTAAATCCTAAATCAATTCCCATTTTTTCAGCAAGGTTCTTTATTATTCTCCAATCCTCTAACGCCTCTCCAGGTGGATTTACTACCTTATTTATTTTCTGTGTTTTTCTCTCAGTATTGGTGAAGGTTCCCTCTTTTTCTGCCCAACATGCTGATGGAAGAACAACATCAGCAAGTTCTGCGGTTTCACTCATTATAATATCTTGAACTACCAAAAATTCAACATTTTTTAATGCTTTATCATCAATTAACGCTGGATTTTCACCCATAATGTATAGGCATTTGACACTTTTTATTAAGTTGATAATCTCATCTTTATTTAAAGCAGGAACGCCGACCATTGTAGCCCCAACTGTATTACAATGTTTTGCAATTGGTAATATTTTGCTATTTGTTTTTTCTGCCAATTTATACGCTAAATCACACTCTTCCTCTTTTGTTAGAGCATTAAATATTATAATTGAGTTCTTTTCCTTTAGTTTTTTTACCATTTCATCATTGGGGTTGTTTAAAAATTCCACGAAGTCATTAACCTTTATGAACTCATCTGAATTTAATTTGACTATTTCTTTCTCTATCTTATCAACAGCAATGACTTCTGCCCCTCTTTCTTTTGCTTTAATTACTCTCCTTCCAATTAATGCATTAATTCCAAAAACATCTCCAAATACTAAAATAAATTCTGCATTTTCAATATCATCAATTGACGCAATTTCTTTATCTAAACAAACTTTTGGGGAGTTGCAGATGCAATGTCCAATATTTTTAATTCCAAGAGCTTCTGCAAACTTTTTTAATGCGTAGTTGTCTTCATTTGTACATTTTCCAGAAGCAATAAATCCAATATCTTCTGGATTGTAAGATTTCAATTTATTACCTATTAACTCCAGTGCCTCATCCCATGTAGCTTCAACAAACTCCCCATTTTTCTTAATTAGTGGCTTTTTTAATCTTTTCTCATGGTAAATTATTTTGTAGCTATTTTTTCCATTTAGGCAGATTTTTCCTTCATTTATTGGATGTCTCTTATATGGATAAGTTCCTACAACTTTATTGTCTTTGACGATTAAATCTACTCCACATCCAACACTACAACATGGACATATTGTATGTATAATTTTCATTCTATCACCAAAACTGTTAAGAAGCTACTTTGTAAGCAGGGATTTTTACTTGTGAAGAATCTCTAATGTCATTAATATCGAGTTTGATATGCGTTTCTTTTGTTAGATTTATCATATTTACCAAAATTTGGAATAATCTATCTAATATTGTTTGTGAAATATTATCTAAAATGATGTTAATATTTTCTTCAAACTCTACGATTCCCTCTACAATTAATGATATTGAAAATTCCCCCTCCATTTTTAAATGGCATATATATCCAAATGAGTTGCTACTGATTTTTTTGTATTCAATCTTCCAGTTAGCATCTAATTCTAAGTTTGTATTTTTTGGATTCTCATATGGTCTTACTAATTTTAACTTTTCGATGCTTATTTTCATATTCATAATTATCGCCGTATTACTACACTTTATTAATATCATCTCTTATCATTATATATAAAATTTACTACTTAATTTAAATTTTTATTATCATAATCTTAATAAAATTTAAAAAAATATTACGATACAACAAAAAATATAGCTGTTTATAGAAGTTCCTTAACCTTGTGTATAATTCTTTTCAGAATTTCTCTGTCTGGTAAAACACCTTCTGGAGGATCAATAACTTTTTTCAACTTAATTGGTACTCCATCCATTCTATACGCTGTCCCTTCACATTCAATTCCTGCAATTGCTGGAGGTAGAATAATATTTGCCAATTCTGTTGTTGGAGTTTTGTGAGGTTCTATACATACTAATGGAATTTCTGCCATTCTCTTTACAGCCTTTTGTGGGAAGTGTGCTCCTGGATCAGAGGCAATATTTAACATAAAATCAGCCTCTTTTCGCATTAATATATCCGTTACACTCGTATCTCCAGGATTAAATCTTGGATATCCTCTTGAATAATCGACACATAATGGAAATCCTGTAACCCACGTGCACACTTGATTGAATCCATTTACATTGTAGTGTCCTCTCATTGGCATTAATCCAAACTTTGTGTATGCATTAAGGTCAATAATCAATTGAATAGCATTGTCTATGTTCCTGTGCTTTCCTCCAGATTGTGTGACCCCCATACCAAAGAATAATTGTCCAAACTGAGCATTTTTACAAACTTCAACTGCCTCATAAATTAAATCTGAAGGAATTCCAGCGACTTTATCTGTCTGTAATTCAAATCCTTTTAATACTGCCCTCATTGCACTTA
>JALVUY010000036.1 GCA_027023665.1 Methanocaldococcaceae archaeon | reverse complement strand
AGCAAGAACAATAGGACACGACTTTTTATATGAAAGAGACATTAGATTATAAATAAAAAAATGGAAAATGTAAAATGAAAAATTCACTCCTTTTTTGAAGATATGCTTTTTTATCCTAAATGGTATAATTATACTTTTATTTTATGTTCGTGATAATATGGACAAAGAACAATTAATGAAACTACATCAATTTTTTGTTTATGTTGTAAAGGAAATTAATGAAGATAATAATAATCTAAATAGAGATTGTAAAGAATTGCTTAAATTATATGAAATGTTAGATATAAGACCTCATCACATTCATCGACTTAAAAATGAGCAAAAGGCGGCAATATTGTTATTATCTGCTTATGTAGCCAGTTTTTTAGCCAATAATTTAGACAATGTTCCAGAAAATTTAGCCAAAAAACTTAAAGAAAACGCTATTAAACACATAATTATTTGTAATAAAAAGAATATTTTAGAAAAAATTGGTATTTTGGAAGATAACGATGAGATTGAAAAATAAAAAATAAAAAGGTGACATTATTATGTTTAATCCGCAGAAATTTATTGAAGAGTCAATAGAAGAGATAAAAAAACAGATTGGGAATAGAAAGGCAATAATTGCTTTAAGTGGTGGAGTTGATAGTTCAGTTGCGGCTGTATTAACACATAAGGCAATTGGAGATAATCTAACCGCTGTATTTGTAGACACTGGCTTAATGAGAAAGGGAGAGAGAGAAGAGGTTAAAAAAACATTTAGAGATAAGTTAGGATTAAATTTAATAGTTGTTGATGCGAAAGATAGATTTTTAAATGCTTTAAAAGGAGTTAAAGATCCAGAAGAAAAAAGAAAAATTATTGGAAAATTATTCATTGAAGTTTTTGAAGAAATCGCTGAACAAATTAAGGCAGAGGTTTTAGTTCAAGGAACTATTGCTCCAGATTGGATTGAAACTAAAGGAAATATAAAGAGTCATCATAATGTAGCTTTACCTCATGGAATGGTTTTAGAGGTTGTAGAGCCATTAAGAGAGTTATATAAAGATGAAGTTAGATTGTTAGCAAAGGAGTTAGGGTTGCCAGATAGTATTGTATATAGACAACCATTCCCTGGGCCTGGATTGGCTGTAAGAGTTTTAGGAGAAGTTACTGAGGAAAAGTTAGAAATATGTAGAGAGGCTAATGCAATAGTTGAAGAAGAGATTAAAAAAGCAAAGTTAGATAAAGATTTATGGCAATATTTTGCTGTAGTTTTAGATTGTAAGGCTACTGGAGTTAAAGGGGATGTTAGAGAATACAATTGGATTGTTGCTTTAAGAATAGTTAAATCTTTAGATGCTATGACTGCTCATGTCCCTGAACTACCTTTTGATTTATTAAAGAGAATTAGTAAAAGGATAACTTCTGAAATTCCAAATGTAGCTAGAGTTGTATTTGATATAACTGACAAACCTCCAGCAACTATTGAATTTGAATAATGCTTATACCTTCTATTTGAATTTTTCATAAATTTACTTTTTTATTTTAGTTTAATTTATTTTTATTTAATAACTAAAATTAACTCTTTAAATGTCTAAATTTTGAATCCATGGACTTTACACTTATTATTAAAGGAACATACCATAGTTCAAAAATATTTCAATTACTATAAAAGCAACTGTTAGTCCAATAACATACTCTGGTTTTATTTTAATTTTAGAGAAAGTTTCATCCATATATCTTATTAAACCAGCACTGGTTGCTAATCCAGTTTCTTCCCTCTTACTCATCTTTTCACCATATATTTAACTTTTTCTACAATTTTTTCTGCAACTTCTTTCTTAGTTCCAGATAATTTTTCAATGTATGAGTTAGTTATTATATAAACTTCAATATTATCGTCACCAAAATAATGCTTACTTAAGTCATTGGCAATAATCATATTTAAATTATACTTATTTAATTTTTCCTTTGCCTTTTTTATAAGTGATTCCTCATCTAAGTTGTATTCAGCCTTAAATCCAATAATTATTTTATCTTTGTAGATTTTTCTCAACTCTTCTAAAACTTTTGGATTTCTTTTTAATCTTATAGTTAAATCTTTATCAGAACTTAACTTTCCATTAAAACTTTCAACAGTAAAGTCAGATATTGCCGCTGAGGAAATAATTATATCAAAATCTTTACCTAACTCTATGGCTTTATTTAGCATCTCTTTTGCTGTTAAAACCTTATGAGTCTTTATATAATATGGTGGCTCTAAACCAATCCCAGATATAACTTCTACATAAAACCCTTCTCTACAAAATGCCTCAGCCAAAGAAACTCCCATTTTTCCAGATGATAAGTTAGAAATAACTCTAACCTTGTCTATAAACTCAACAGTTCCTCCATTTAATATTAAAACTCTGTTTCCTTCTTTTTTTAAATTGTTCCCAACTATTTTTATTGTATAATTAACAACATCCTCTATATTTGCCACTTTCGCTTTACCCTCTTCAAATTTTGGAGAAACTATATAAATATTTTTATTCATTTTAAGTTCGTCTATATGTTTTTTAATGGCGTTATACATATTTTCGTGCATTGCTGGGACTATAATTATCGGTTTATTTCCTCCTTTAAACATTAAGGATGTTGTAGTTACTATGTTATCTCCTAATCCTAAATTTATTTTTGAAATAACATTGGCAGTTGCTGGATAAATTAAAAGGCAGTCACACTCATTGTATAATTTGATATGCTCTATATCTCCAGTTATTTCTTCATAAACCTCATTACCACACCCAAACTTTAAGGCATCTTTACCAATAATTTTTTTAGTCTCTTTGGTAATTATACAATAAACTTCTGCTCCATGCCTTATAAGCTCTCTCATCAACTTTGGTGTCTCAATCGCCGCAATTGATGAAGTAACAGCAACTAAGATTTTTTTATTTTCTAAGAGTTTTGACTTAGTTCCTTTTAAAAACTTTGTTGGATGCATAATTTCCCTATTTGTTTTTTATTTTTATAATGATTTTACAGTTTGGACAAATTACCCTTTTCCCAACACAGTTAAATGTATGAGAACAATTAGGGCATTTTACTTTTTTTATAAAATCGTCTAATTTGTTTAAATCAATTATTATAAATTTTTCAATGTCCATAATCTCACTTTAATATTTTAAGTTCCTATCTTTACAGATTCAGATAAATCTCTAATTAATCTAACTGCTGAATATGCCGCCAATGCAGAAGTTTTTGGATTTTCTTCAAAAGGAACGTTTTCAACACAAACTTTTAATTTACCAATTGAGCTCTCAACTAATATCTCGTGCCTATTTAACTTTGCATTAGGATCAGCGACAATGATAACCTTTGCTGGATACTCAGATACTATGGATAAAGTTACAGAGACATTTATATTCATAGGAAATTTCTTTATTGCCTCAAAAACATCTCCTTCAAAGACAACAATAGGATTTTTTATACTACTTATGTCATAGCCGAGATTTTTTAATGAATCTTCTAAGGCTTTTATTGGCTTTACAGTTTTTAATACAACTTTATATATTTCTCCTAATCTTAAGGCTTTTATAGCATCTAAACCTCCAATAGCTCCAGAGGGAATATATATCTTTCTACCAACCTTTTTAGCCAAATTTTTAAGTTTTAAAAATAAATCTTTATCTACTAACGCTCCAACGCTCATTATTAAAACATCTTTGTTATTTATTAATGATTTTGTAGCTACTTCTTCTACTGCCTTTACTGAGGCACATTCTACAACTAAATCTAAATCTTCATTAACTAACTCATCTATACTTTTGCAAATCTTAGCCCCAGTAAGTTCTGAAAGTTTTTTAGATTTCTCTAAATTTCTATCATACACAGCAATTATTTTAGCGTTTTTTATAGTTCCATCTACAACTTTCTTTGAAATAAAACTACCAATAACACCACAGCCAACTATTCCTATTTTATACATAGTTGTATTCACCTCCATAGTTAATAGAGAAATAGAATCTATCAAATTAAAAGTTATCTAAATATTATTTATATATTTAAATTGATAGATGTAAAGATGTATTAAAAATAAAATTTTAAAGATTCATTTGAATTTTTTCAGTGATATTAGTGGAATTGCAATTAAAACCAATATCACTACTTCAAAAGGTATTGGTGCTTTTGTATTACCTCCAGTATTTGTAGTAGTGTTATTTGTAGTAGAACCTACATTAGACGAAGGATAATTAATAACCTGAAGAATTGTGTTATTAGTTAAATCTATAAACTTTATAGTAACATTTACACCTTTTTTTGAACTAACATTCAGTATTATTGTATCATTATTTTTTTTCTTATATATATCAAAAGTATCATCACCCCAATCTAAGCCAAAATTTGTAGATGATCTATATTTTATTATACCATATGAACAACTGTTATATTCAGAATCATTTATATAAATTTCATAATTATGGTTTATATTTGGCATAACTAATGTATAGGTTTCTGGAGGATTCCAATCATCAGCATATATTTGAGAAATAAAAAGAAACAACATACTTATTAAGAAATAATAGAATACTTTTTTACACCCCATAATATCCCACCTAATTTAGTTATAACTATATTTTATTCAAAATTTCTATATATAAGTATTGGATATAAT
>JALVUY010000035.1 GCA_027023665.1 Methanocaldococcaceae archaeon | reverse complement strand
GATTTAGAGTGGAAAAAATTGACTTAAATTTTGATAAAGAAAAAAATCCTGAATATATATATGTAGATGGTAAAAAAATAAAAACTGAAGAATTTATTAAAGAATATTTTAAAATAAAAAACTTCAATCACAAAGCAATAAAGAAAAGAAAAGAAGAAAGTGAGAAAAATTTAAAAGAAAAATTAAAAAAATACAGAAAAAAATTAAGAGACAGTAGAATTAAAGAAAAACTAAAAGAGATGCCTTTAAATATGAATAAATATTTGTCTAACTTATACACTGGAGGAGAAATTAAAAAGTATCCTGAGGACTTTATTGTTGAGGAAATAACTCCCGAAGGAATTATTTTAGAGGTTGGTAAAAGTATAAAATTTAAAGATGAGGAAAATTGGAAAGGGAATTACATACATTTTACATTAGAAAAAAGAAACTGGACTACTTTGGATGCGATTAGAGAAATAGCTAATAGAGTTGGAAAGCAAAGAAAACATTTTGGATTTGCTGGAAATAAAGATAAGTATGCCATAACCACTCAAAGAGTAGGTTGTTTTAATGTAAAGTTGGAAGATTTAATGAAAGTTAAAATTAAGGGCATTGTGTTAAGAGATTTCCAAAAGACAAATAAAAAAATAAGATTAGGGGATTTGTGGGGAAATAGATTTACTATAAGAGTTAGAAATCCAGAGATTAAAGGAGAAGAGTTAGAGAAAACTTTAAATGAGTTGTGTAAATTAAAATACTTTCTAAATTACTATGGAATTCAAAGATTCGGATCTACGAGACCTATAACACACATAGTTGGAAAATTTATAATAGAAAGAGATTGGGAAGCGGCCTTTCATGCATACTGTGGGACTCCATTACCTTATGATGATGAGAAATCAAAATTAGCGAGAGAATTAGTAGATGAAGAAAACTTTAAAGAGGCATATAAGAAATTTCCAAGATGCTTCTTTTATGAGAGGAGAATGATTAAAGCATATATTGAAACTGAAGATTATAAAAAGGCATTTATGATTTTACCTCCTTATCTGAGATGTATGTTTATAAACGCTTATCAATCCTATCTTTTTAATGAAATAATAAATAAAAGATATGAATATGGTTTTGAACCATTGGAAGGGGATATATTAATTGACAATATTCCAACTGGGGCGTTATTTGGATATAAAACAAAATTTGCCTCGGGAATACAAGGAGAGATTGAAAGAGAAATTTATGAAAGAGAATATTTAAAACCTGAAGACTTTAAAATTGATGAATTTGGCTCGTTTATAGGAGATAGAAGAAAACTTGTAGAAAAGATATACAATATGAAATATTGGATTGAAAATGATAGTTATGTTTTACAGTTCTGTTTAAAAAAAGGCTCTTATGCCACATCTGTTTTAAGAGAGTTTATAGAGAAAAAAGATTAAATAAAAAATTTACTTTTTGATTTTTAGGAAATCTCCCAATGTGAAGCCTTCTTCATCTCCACTACCATAATATGAACCCTCTTCTGAAACTCTTTCAGTTAAGGTTATTTTTAATTCTTTTTCTAATATTTTAATTTCTTTTTCATTTGGTTCTAACTCATATCTTTCAAATTTGTGTAAAGTTGATGCTTTCATTTTAAGTTTTTTTGCAAGTTCTTCAACACTCAATCCCAATTTTTCCCTTGCTCTTCTTATAACATCACCATAATCTTCTCTTAACATTGGCAAACTGTCTAATAAATCTCTCGTTCTTCTCTTTTTAACTACATTTTTAGAGTATGATGATGTTGTAAATGATGGAACTGTTGAAGGTTTTTTACCGAATCTTGAATATGTTTTTGGACTCTTTCCAAATTTTGCACAATCCTTACAAACTTGCATTTCAGAGCCTTCAATTCTTACAGTATATAGTTTATCAACGAGTTTTCCGCACAACTCACACATTTTCATAATACTATCCCTCAAAAGTTTAATAACATTTATATACTAAGTCATCGAATATTTTTATTAACTATTTTTAATTTTAGGCTATATATTAATTGTGGTGAAATTATGGAAAGGGAAAAGTTAATAAAGAAACTTCTTCATATTATGCATCACACAGAGGAACATTTTGAATCAATTATTAACCAATTAAAAGAACTTGGCTTAGATACTGAGGAATATGATGATTTATATAAAAAATTAAAAGAAATAAATGAAAAGATTAAAAAAGAACTTAATGTTGAGTAACTAAAAATTATTTACTATTTTATTTTCCATTATCTTCGCTCTTTTTATTATTTTTATTGTTAGAGTATCTTTCAATTGACATTCCTATTATTAAGCATTTTCTTGCCTCTTCATATCTTCCTAAAATTCTTAATGCTAATGCCTTATTAAACCATGCATCTCTATAAAATGGATTTAATTCTATTGCTTTATTAAAATATTCTAATGCCTTTTTTACATCTCCTTTATTTCCAACCTCAACGCCTTTTTTATAATAATAAATTGCCTTTTCAAGGTTTTCATTATTATTTTTATTATCTTTGTTATTTTTCATATTAGCACCAAAATTAAAATTTATAAAGTATTTACTAGTTAGGTTTTTCAATAAATTTCTCGTGTAATTTTCTAACACAATTTATTAAATCCTTTTCATCAATAACAAATGAGATATTTACCTCAGAGGAACCTTGGGCTATCATTTTTATATTTGCACCACTCTCAGAAACTGCTGTAAATATCTTTCCTGCTATGCCTTTAGCTCCTTTCATTCCTGCTCCTACTACTGAGACTACACAAACATCTTTATCTACCATAACATCTCTAATTAAGTTGTTGTTTAAAAAACTCTTCTTTCCAAAGTCGCCAAATTCTTCTTTTAATGCTTTTAATGCTTTGTCAACATCCTCCTCACTGATTACAATTGATATATTTGTTTCAGAGGACCCTTGACTTATTAGTATAACATTGACATTATACTTTCCTAACGCTTTAAAGATTCTTGCTGATGTGCCACTAACTCCAACCATCCCTGCCCCAAATATGTTTATAAGAGCCACATTTTTTATTGTAGTTATCGCTTTAACGATGTTGTCGCTCATCTCTATATCATTAGTTATTAGAGTTCCTTCATTTTCAGGTTCAAATGTATTTTTTACTAATATAGGAATGCCCTTTTCCATTGCTGGCTCAATAGTTCTTGGATGTAATACCTTTGCTCCAAAGTATGCTAATTCCATCGCTTCAATGTAACTAAGTTTTGGAATTCTTTTTGCAGTAGGAACTAATTTTGGATCTGTTGTATAGACCCCACTAACATCTGTCCATATTTCTATAATGTCAGCATCTAATCCATAGCCAATTAGAGCGGCTGAGTAATCACTACCTCCTCTACCTAAGGTTGTTATATTTCCTTCCTCAGTAACTCCAATAAATCCTGTAACTACTGGAATGATACCCTCTTTTAATAAAGGAGTAAGGCATTCTTTAACTTTGAGTTTTTTAACTCTTGCATTTCCAAAATTATCATCTGTTATAATCCCTGCCTCTCCACCCTCTAAGGCGATAGATTTTTCTCCCAAATCTCTAATAGATCCGGCAAGTATTGGAGATGACAACCTCTCTCCAAATGATAAAATGTAATCTCTTGATTTTGGAGTTAATTCTCCTAAGTATGCTACTCCTATTAAAACCTTTTCTAATTCATCTATTCTACTATCAATTATTTTTTTAACATCTTTTTTAATTATTTCAGATTTTATAGATTCTTCAATTGCCTTGTAATGTTTTTCTTTTATAAAGTTAATAAAATCACTTATTTTATCAATATCTCTAATATTTAATGCCTGTTGAGAAATCTCAATTAAAGCATTTGTAACCTCACTCATTGCAGATACAACTACTACAACATCTTTATCCTCCTTTTTTCTATTAACCACTATATTAGCCACATGCCTAATCCTTTCTCCAGAACCAACTGATGTTCCTCCAAACTTCATTACAGTTACCATAATTACACCTTTTTGAAGTTATTGAAGTGTTTATTTTAATATTAATAATATCCACATATTACTTTATTTTTTAGTGTTTATATAGCAATATTTAATACAAAGAGGTAAATTTATTTAATAGAATTTTTCTTTTATAAATCTGTTAATGTTATAAGGTAAATCGTAGATCATCACAAAGTTTAACATTTATAGAAAGTAACTTACATATAATTTTTATCCTATTATCAATACTGAGATATAAGAGCATAAATTGGTGATTATATGCCAACAATAAATGTAAAAAAGGTTGATTTGGAGAGATTAGTAAATATGCCCTTAGAGGATGAGTTTATAGAGAGTAAATTCCCAATGATGGGTGTGGAAGTGGAAGAAATTTCTGAAGAAGATGGAGAAAAGATAATTCAATTTTCAATAAATCCAAATAGACCAGATTATTTATGTGTTGAAGGTTTGGCGAGAGGTTTTAGAGGTTTTATAGGAATAGAAACTGGTTTAAAGAAATACGATGTTGAATGCTCAAATGTAAAATTATTTGTTGATAATGTCACCACAAGACCATACATAGCGGGAGCGTTAATTAAAGGAATTATTATTGATGACTATGTTTTAGAGAGTATAATTAATTTACAAGAGAAATTACACTGGGTTTTGGGAAGAGATAGAAAAAAGGTGGCTATAGGAATACACGACTTTGATAAGGTTAAGCCACCATTTTACTACAAAGAAGTTAAAGGAGATGAAATTAAATTTGTTCCTTTAAACTGTGATGAAGAAATGACTCCAAAGGAAATTTTAGAAAAACACGAAAAAGGAATTAAATATGGTCATTTAATTAAAGATGATAAATTTCCAATAATCTTAGATAGTGAAGGAAATGTTCTTTCAATGCCTCCAATAATTAACGGAGAATTAACAAAAGTTACTACTGAGACAAGAAACTTATTCATCGATGTTACTGGTATTGACAAATATTTAGTTGAAAAAACTTTAAACATTATTGTAACTGCATTGGCTGAGAGAAAGTATGCAAAAATACATTCAGTTGAGGTAATTGAAAATAATATATCTAATGTTTACCCAAATTTAAAAGAAGATGTTATAATAACTACTCCAGATTATATAAATAGAGTTTTAGGAACAAATCTAACTCCTGGGGCAATGATAAATTATTTAAGGAGATGTAGGTTGGATGCTCAATTTGTAGATAATAAGTTGAGGGTAATAATCCCACCTTATAGAGTTGATGTATTTGGTGAAATAGACATCGCTGAAGAGGTTGCTATAGGTTATGGATACGATAAGTTCTTTGGAGAATATCCAAGTATTGCAACAATCGGAGAACTCGACAAATTAGAAAAGAAATGTGACTTTATAAGAGAAATAATGATTGGTTTTGGATTTTATGAAGTTATAAACTTAATGCTGTCTAATGATGAAATTTTATTTAAAAAGATGAGAATTGAAGATGACAACTATATAGAAGTTTTAAAACCAGCATCAATTGAACATAGAATTGTTAGAAAGAGTATTCTACCTTTACTAATGGAAACTTTGAGAATTAATAAACATAAAGAGTTGCCTCATAAAATATTTGAAATTGGAGATTGTGTTGTTATTGATGAAAGTATGGAGACAAAATCAAGAGTAGTAAAAAAGATAGGTGGAGTTATTTTAGACAGTGAAACAAACTTCAATGAAATAAAGAGTTATGTAGAGGGTTTATTGAGAGAACTAAAAATTGAATATGAACTTGAAAATTATGATCATCCATCATTTATTAAAGGAAGATGTGCTAAAATTTTAAGAGATGGAAAGATGATAGGATACTTTGGAGAAATTCATCCAGAAGTTATAGTTAACTTTGAATTAGAGCATCCAGTCGTTGGCTTTGAATTAGAAATTGAATAAAATAATAATTAATGTGAAAATATGGAAAATATGCTTAAAAAATTGCTATATAAAATTGAAAAGTTAAGAAATGATGAATTAGACGATTTTGAAATTTTAAAGAAACATATTCAAAGTTTAGATGAATTCCAATATAAAAATATAATTGATAGATTGAAGTTTCAAATTGAAATTGTTGAAAAATATAATCCAAAAGTTAGACCAGCAATAGACCCTGTTGTATCAACAGAACTTGGAATTTATAGAAGATTAGATGATTATGAGATTGGGAAGTTATTAGAATATCCAGAATGTTGCATAGAATCCTTCGTTGAAAATGTTAGAATATCAATTGATAATGAGCATTTAAAAGAGGTTGATGAAATAAGGGAGGATTTAAAAAATAAAGGAGTTTATGCCATTGTATTACCATCTGGCTTTATTCCTTGTAGTTTAAAATGTAAGGAGGCAATAAAAAGAGGATACATAGGATATTTAAATAAAGAGGAGTTTGATAATATATTAAAACTTGAAGAGGAATTAAAGAAAAAAATTGTTCATTGGCATTTTGGATATAGTGAATTTTATGAAAAAATTATTCTTTAAAAATATTTTTTGGTGATATTTTATGATTATAATTATTGCAGGAATTGGTAGAGTTGGGTATACCTTAGCTAAGTCTTTGTGTGATAAGGGGCATGATATTGTTTTAATCGATAGTGATAAGGAAGTGTGTAATAAAGTTTCTGCCGAAATTGATGCTTTAGTTATACATGGAGATTGCACAAAAACAAAGACATTGGAAGAGGCCGGAATTGAAGATGCCGATATATACATAGCGGTAACTGGTAAAGAGGAAGTTAATTTAATGAGTTCTTTACTGGCAAAGAGTTATGGTGTTAATAAAACAATTGCGAGAATTTCTGAAATAGAGTATAAAGATGTTTTTGAGAGGTTAGGGGTTGATGTAGTTGTTTCTCCAGAATTAATAGCCGCCAATTATATAGAAAAGTTAATTGATAGACCGGGAATATTGGATTTAACTATTATAGGTAGAGGGGAGGCAGAGATTTTAGAATTTATAATTCCTGAAAAATCTAAAGTGGCATATAAAAAAATAAAAGATCTTGGAAGACCACAAGATTATTTGATTATTGCTATTTATGATGAAGATGAATTAAAAATTCCTAGTGGAGATATTGAATTAAAGCCTGGAGATAGAGTGTTAGTTTTAGTTAAAAAAGATGCTGTGGATGTAATAAGAAAGATGTTTTTAGAATGACGGCTCTCTGCCCTAAAGGGCGGAGTTTCGAAAGAGCGAGCCTAAACTCACCCTCTCTGGCTCCGCCAAAGCCACTACTCCTACCGTAGCGAAGCGAGAGCTACGAAATCCGCAAGGATTTCGTTTAATCCCATTCGGGATTTGGAGTTACTCTCTAAAACCTATATTTTAACGGAACCACTTATGTCCCCAGCGGTAGGATTTTCGACTGAATCCTACCCATTAATAACTTGGACTGGGGACATAAGTTAGTTTATCAATTCGAGTACATAAAACTTACCCACCCACCTTCCCTATCTCCATGCAAAGCAAGGAGAGTTATGAAATCTGAAAGATTTCATCTGAATTCATTAAAGCAGAGTTTCTTAGCAACAATTTATGGTAAATAATAAAATAGAAGGTGAAAATTTGAAAGTTAAAGTAAAAGCCCCATGCACATCAGCAAATTTAGGAGTGGGATTTGATGTATTTGGTTTATGCTTAAAAGAACCTTATGATATAGTTGAAGTTGAAAAATTAGATGAGAAAGAGATTGTTATAGAAGTTGATGACAAAAATATTCCTACTAATCCTGATGAGAATGTTGCTGGAATAGTTGCTAAAAAGATGCTAAATGACTTTAATATTGAAAATGGAGTTAAAATTAAAATAAAAAAAGGAGTTAAAGCTGGTAGTGGTCTTGGTAGTTCTGCCGCATCATCTGCTGGAACTGCCTATGCAATAAATAAACTGTTTAATCTAAACCTAAATAAATTAAAGTTGGTAGATTACGCTTCCTATGGTGAGTTAGCATCTTCTGGATCTAAGCATGCTGATAATGTTGCCCCAGCAATATTCGGAGATTTTACTATGGTAACCAACTATCAGCCTTTAGAAGTTTTACATATACCAATAGATTTTAAACTTGATATTTTAATAGCTATTCCAGATATATCAATAAATACAAAAGAGGCTAGAGAAATTTTACCAAAAAGTGTAAATTTAAAAGATTTAGTAAATAATGTTGGAAAAGCGTGTGGAATGGTTTATGCTTTATATAACAAAGATAAATCATTGTTTGGAAGATACATGATGTCTGACAACATTATAGAGCCAGTTAGAGGAAAACTCATCCCTAATTACTTTAAAGTTAAAGAAGAAGTTAAAGATAAAGTTTATGGAATTACAATAAGCGGTTCTGGACCTTCAATAATTGCATTTCCAAAAGAAGAGTTTATAGATGATGTGGAGGAAATTTTAAGAGAGTACTATGGAACTACAATAAGAACTGAAGTAGGTAAAGGAGTTGAACTAATTTCTTAAATAAAAAAGCTAATTAATTGAATTTAGAGTAATATCATTAGTAGTCATTGGTATAAATCCATATTTCTTGGCATGTTCAATACATCTTTTAGCCATCTCATTATTATTAACATAATCCAAAGTTAAAATAACTATACCATATTTTTCCTTCAAATTTTTTAGTTTTTCACTTTGAACATTAATCCAATTTAAATCACTACCATTCCAATAATATGCTTTTTTAGTTTTGAAATCATAATATGTTGTGAAGTCCTCAAAAAGAACACCATCTATGTATGGGGCGGTTTCATTAACAATTTCAAAACCCCTATTTTGTATAATTATTATATTTGGATTTTCTTTTCTAATTTTTTTGATTAATTCAATAACTTCATTTTTTTGGTTTGTATAAATCGCGCTATCAACTGTATCTAAAAATACTCCATCAAACCCCATATTTTTAAATTTTTTAACTTCATTTAGAATTATATTTTGCCATATTGAGGATGAGACATTTACATAATAAGAGTTCCAATTTGGATTTTTTCCAATAATTATATTTTGACATTCTTTGAAATATGGTCTGTCTTTGCTAACTTCTCCAATGCTCAAATAGGCAATAACCTTTATATTTGGATTTAATGACTTTAATTTTTGAATATCTTCTTTTTTGTAGTTGTATGGTTCAATAATAACCAAATCATACTTTGAAAGCTTTTCTATGTTGTTTGAACCATAATAAACCCAAAAATTGTTGATGTTTAATTTATTGTTGATAATTTTTGTGTTATCTAAACATCCACAAAACAAAATTAAAAGTAAAATAGTAAATAAAAGTTTTCTCACTATTTCACCCTTCTTAATAATACTAACAATGGAATTGCTATTAATGTTAATATCACAGCTCCTAATGGAATTGGAGATTTTGTTGTAGGTGGTCTATATTCTGGGCCAATTTCTTCAGGTTTTATTGGTTGCCAATAACTACTATCCCACCATCCGTTAGGTAAGTTATTACAAGTGTATGGATTTCCTCCAACCCATCCTGGATGTTCTCCTGAAGAATTAAAAAGTTCTGCGGTATAACTTAAATTAACTTTTGCTGTGATATTCCAAGTTAAATTATAATATGTATTACTATCAACAGTATAATTTTTCAACAACAGCTCTATTTTTACATACTCATTTTCATAAGTTTTAGGATTATTTAAATAACTTAAATCTACATAGTAAGTGAAAGTTTTAGTTTTTCCAGTATTTTTATTAGTTATGTTAAATTTAACTGTTAAATATGCACAACTTTGGGTAATAAACATTAATGCTAATAATAAAAAGAGAAGTTTAGATAACATACATCCCTTTCCCATAAAATCCACCTAACAACTTTTTAGCATTATTAATTTTAGGTATTTATGGTACAAAAAAGTTTGTTATATACCCAATAATTATAATATTTACTAATTTTTTAGCATTATTTCCCTTTGTAAATGCCATTATAAACTCCACTAACATCTTTACATTCAAAAAATACTATTTGTGCAATTCTTGCATATTTATAAATGGTTATTGGGTTGAAAACTTGCAATAAATATTCTGGTCTTCCTTCATAGCCAGGGTCATGAACTGCTGAATATATAGTTGCTCCCATCCTCAATAGAGAACTTCTTGGATATGCAAAGCCAGCTACGTTATCTGGAATTTTTATATAATCAGCTATTTTCACAATATAAACTCCATTCTCTAATTTTATAAATTCATCTTTTTCAGAGTCAAATATCTCAATATATTTTGGTAACTTTCTTTTTTCGTTTGAAAAGTCAATTGCTCCCTCACCATCTATTTTAAAGATTTTCCAAACTTTTAAATCAATCCCACACTGTTGAATTTGCTCATCTTTTAAATCTTTAAAAAAATTTTTTGATGTATTAGGACCAATAATCATTAATTTCACCAATTTAATTTTTTAATCTTCTTTTAATTTTTTAAGAATTAACTCATCCTTTTTATATACAAAAGTATTGCTCTCAATGTCTCTATCAATTAAACAACTTGCTCCAATCCAGCAGTTGCTACCAACTTTAACTCCAGGCATAAAAGAGACTAGAATTCCTGTCTTAACATTATCTCCCATTATTACTCCCAATTTTCTTACACTCTCAACCCTTTTACCTTTTATATTTACTTTAACTGGTTTATCATCAAATCGTAAGTTGGCAGTGATTGTATTGCATCCAAAGTTGCAATTCTCCCCTATAATACTATCTCCAACATAAGAGAGATGCGGAATTTTTGTATTTTTCATTATTATGCTTGCCTTAACTTCAGATGAATTTCCAACAAAAGTATTTTCCATTAAAACTGTGTATGGTCTTATATATGCTAACGGTCCAACAACAGCCCCTTTTTTAATAATTGCTGGACCTTCAATAACTGAATTTGCTTTTATAATAGCATTTTCTTCAATTACAACATTTCCTTTAATTACTACATTTTCTTCAACTTTTCCTTTTATATCTCTATTTATTTTATTTAAAAGATGTTTATTTGCTTCTAAAACATCCCATGGCCTTCCAACATCGTTCCAATATCTATTTAACTTAATACCTTTAACATTTTCTTCTTTAATAAGCTGTTTTATAGCATCTGTAATTTCTCTCTCCCCTCTTTCAGAAATTTTTGTTTTTTCAATTAAATCAAAAATCTTTCTATCAAATTTATATATTCCAGCGTTAATTAAGTTTGATTTAGGATTTTTTGGTTTTTCCTGTATTTCAACAATATTATTTTCCTTATCTAAGACAACAACTCCAAAATTTTCAGGATTTTCTACTTCTTTAACAGCAATAGCATATTTATATTTTAAAAATTCTTCTAAGCTGTCTTCAAAGATAATATCTCCATTTATAACTAAAAATTCGTTATCTACATAATCCTTAGCTGTTAAAACTGCCTGTCCTGTCCCGTCTATATCTCCTTGCTCTAAGAACTTAACTTTTGGATAATCTTTGAAGTAATCAATAATTTTTTCTTTTTTGTACTTAACAATTAGGTAAATATTATCTACTAAATCTTCAACTTTCTCAATAATATGTTGCAAAATTGGCTTTCCAGCTATGGGAATCATAGGTTTTGGCCTATTTTCAGTTAATGGTCTCAATCTTTCCCCTTTCCCCGCACATAATATTATAGCATCCATTTATATCACCAAAGAATAATTTTATGAAGAGGTTAAAGCGTCTTTAACTAATTTTAATCCTTTTTCCAATAATTCTTTAGCTGAATTCTTATCTTTAGCTTCAACTCTAACCCTTATGTATGGTTCAGTCCCTGAAGGTCTTATTAAAATCCATCCATTTTCTAAGTTAAATCTTGCCCCATCAACGGTCTCAGGAATTGTTTTAAATAAACTCTCCCCATTTTCAATAACATAATTCATTACTTTTTCTTTTTTTTCATCTTCACAAGGAATCTTCTCTCTCAAATTTATATATGAAGGAATTTCATCCAAAATTTCATATAATTTCTTATTGTAAAATTCTAACATCTCTAAAACTCTCAATCCACTTAAAATTCCATCAGGAGTTAAATGAATATCACCATGAATCCAAGTGCCAGAAGGTTCTCCACCAAAGATAGATGAAGATTTAATCATTTCTTCAGCAACATAAACATCTCCAACTTTAGTTCTTTTTACTTCAACATCTAAGTCTTTTAAATATTCATCAATGACCATTGAAGCATCTACCGTAGTAACTATAGTTTTAGTTCCAGTTTTTTCAACTATATATCTTGAAAATGCTGCCAATAATTTATCAAAATCTGCTAATCTCCCTTTTTCGTCTATTGCTACCATTCTATCTGCATCCCCATCGTGTGCAATTCCAATATAACTATTTCCATTAGAATTTAATCCTTTAATCATATCCATAGTTTTTTTAAGGTTTTTTTCATTAGGTTCTGGTAATCTACCAATAAATCTTCCATCCATATGGCTATTAACTGATATTACATGACAACCAATGTCTGTAAATAGATAAGGAGATACTAAGCAGGCAGAAGCATTGGCACAATCAACAACTACATTAAATTTTTTATTTACTTCAATCTTTTCTAAAATGTAGTCCATATAATTTTTTATACCTCTGTTATCTTTCCATATTTCTCCCACTTCATCCCAATTTACCTCGTTAAAATCTTTTTTGAATATAATTTCTTCAATTTCATCTTCTTCTTTTTTATTAAATGCTAAACCATTTTTATTGAAAAGCTTTATTCCATTGTATTCTGGTGGATTATGAGAGGCTGTTATCATAACTCCAACATCATAATTTCTCGCATTAAAACCTAATACAGGTGTAGGAACCACTCCTATAGATGTTATCTCCCCACCTCCTCTTAAAACACCAGCAGATAGTGCAGTTTCAATTAACTTTCCAGTAGTTCGTGTATCTCTACCTATTACAACATTTTTATACTTCTTAGCTATTGCCAATCCCACTTTGTATGCAATTTTTGGAGATAAATTTTTCATCCTTATTCCAGAAGTTCCAAACAATTTACCCATTTTACCACCATTTTTAGATTATTTAATTATTTTAAAGATTTTATAAGGTAAAAATTTTTAATAGTTGGAATATACTATCCTAAAACTATTAATAAACTTTAAATAATACATAGAATCAAAGCAACATAAATTTTTATATTATAACATTGCGAACATAAGGTATAAATGTATGAGTTAATTAATTGTAAAGCATTAATATCTAAAGGTGTAATGTTATGATACTATTAGTAAGTCCAATCGATGTTGAAGAGGCAAAAGAAGCTATTGCAGGAGGAGCAGATATAATAGATGTGAAAAATCCAAAAGAGGGTTCATTGGGGGCTAATTTCCCTTGGATGATTAAAACAATAAGGGAAATTACTCCAAAAGATCTATTAGTTAGTGCTACAGTTGGAGATGTTCCTTACAAGCCAGGGACTATTTCATTAGCTGCAACAGGAGCGGCAATTAGTGGAGCGGATTACATAAAAGTAGGATTATATGGCGTTAAAAACTACTATCAGGCAGTTGAGTTAATGAAAAATGTTGTTAAGGCTGTAAAAGATATTGATGATAGTAAGATTGTAGTTGCCGCAGGTTATGCTGACGCTCATAGAGTTGGGGCAGTAGATCCTCTTATAATTCCAAAGATTGCGAGAGATTCTGGTTGTGACGTAGCGATGTTAGATACTGCAATAAAAGATGGAAAATCCCTTTTAGATTTCCAAACCAAGGAGATATTAGAAGAGTTTGTTAATGAATGCCACGAGTATGGTTTAAAATGTGCCTTAGCAGGATCACTAAAAAAGGAACACATTCCAATTTTAAAAAGTATTGGAACTGATATTGTTGGAGTTAGAGGTGCGGTATGTAGTGGAGGAGATAGAAACAATGGGAGAATAGATAGAAATTTAGTTAGAGAGCTAAAAGATCTTTGCAAATAAAGTAATAATTAATAATGTTGTTATTTTATATCTCACTAAAAAATTTTATTTTTAATTTATAAGGATTTTAAGAAATTTTGAAGGGTTTGGGACAGTCTCTTAGTTTTTGTAGCATATTGTAATATATTGTATACTTATAGTTAGTAATATTATATTGTGATACTTATAAAGATGTTTAGAAGTTTGAGACAATTTCTTAATTTCTGTAACACACTACAATATATAAGTACTCAATTTAACTATATTACTAATTAACTGATGAGTGGGTTCTGCCTTCGAGGTCGACATAACTTTGATAAAAAACCTCTGGGGCTGTCTCCGTTCAGCCCAAAGTCCAATGAACCTACAGGGGAGAGATTGGTAATCTCAATGAAGCTATGGGTCGAGGACAACCCATTTCCATAGTTATCGGTTTATATATATTACGATATGCTATGGAAATGGGAAACAGTAGAGCCCTTAATTATAAAATATTAAATTTAAATAGATCTATATATTTTCTTTCAATATGCGCTCTTAACTTTATAGGATCTACTCCATTAACAATAGAATATACTGAAATTCCCCCGGCCCCTACTCCTTCCTTTACAGAACCTTTACAGTAATTTCTTAAACCTTCAATTTCCGAATTTTCGAAATAAAATTTAGATGCCAATATAGGAACATCCCAAATTTGCTCTACTATTCCCTTTAAGTCACCTTTTTTGTCATTTAAAACAAATTCTGTAGTTCCTATCGCTATTAAATTCTTTTTTAAAATTTGTTTATTAATTTCTTTTATAACTGCAAGAACTGCACTCATCTGAGTTCCACCAGATAATATAACTGGCTTATCCCTTTCAGCAAAACTTATTGCTAACCCAGATACGACTGGCATCATCTTGTCTCCTACTGCATTTAAAACATCAAAAATAGATGAATTTTTATCTATATTTGCTTTTTTTAATCCCTTTTTTACAACTTCTATTTTTAACTCATGTGGATTATTTACAGAGCCAGAACTAACTTTTCCCTCAGCATCATAGCCTAACCCTAACAAAACACCCAAGGCAGTTGTTGTCCCCCCAGGAACGCATTCTCCTACAATTAAAATATCTGCATCTAAGTTTTTTCCTAATAGATAACCTTTTTTAAATAATCCCTTGGAGTTGTTCATTGCTTTACCTTCTTCTATTTTTCCAGTGGGCTTATCATCTATTTCAATAAATGGAATCTTTGGCTTTACAAAAGCTCCAGCATCTATGTGTAAGTTTTTTATATTTTTTAATTCAACACAACTCCTTGTAATAATTGCTGGCGTAGGAGAGCCTGTAGCATCTATTGGTGGAGTTTTTAAACTTAAAGATTTTCCACAGAAAACAAGTTCTACATCCGCTGCTGGAGTGTATTTAATAACATCTCTATGAACGCCAGATATTGGAATGTATGTTGTGGTTTCAATAGAAGAAATTACGCAAGTAAATAGAGGATTTTTTCCTTTAATTTTATCTAAAAATCCATTTTCATTTATAGCTATTATATCCATACTCATGCCCCTCATTTTATTTTATATCTTTAATCCTCTCTTTCTTAGTTCTTCATAAACTTCTTCTGGAACTTCTGGTTTTTCTAATAATTTTTTAGCCTTTTCTTTTGAGAGTAATCCCAACCTAACGAGTGTTGCTATTCTATCAATCTCAAAACTAAACCCATATTTTTCAAAAAATCTATTTAACGCTACTCCCAAAACTAAACAGTTTGTAGTATATCCACCCAAATTTGGCTTTTTCCAAGGAAGATCTTTTAGCATTTTATATTTCTCATCTTCTGTAAATTTGTATGGGGTTAATAATCTTATCATTTTTATACCTTCTTTCATATCTCTTATTGCCGAGTGCCCAAAAGGTAGTTCATGACCAGTTACTATATATTTTATATTCAATAGTTTGGCAACTCTCCAAACATCTCTTAATATTAATCTTGAGCATCTTCTACAAGGGCTTTCTCCTCTTTTTATCACATCTTCAAACAAATCAGTAAAGTCTCTATTTAATATAACCAAATCTACATTGTAATGTTTGGTTACATTTAAGGCATTTTCTATTGCTTCATTGGCAATATATTTATTATCAACCATAACACACAATGGATTTAATTTAAATTTCTCAACTAATAATTTTAGAGATAAAATACTATCTTTTCCTCCTGAAAATGCTAAAACACAGTGATATTTCTTATTTTTTTTTAAATTGTATAATATACTTTCTACTTCTTCCTTCATCTTTTCAAAATTTGGAGGATACTTTAACATTGTTAAACAATCTACACAAATTTTTTTGCCATTATAATCAACTATCTTTTTTGTTTTTGATGTATGAACACATATAGAGCATTCCATAGTATCACGGATAATATTTTATAGGGGATATGAAAATTACTTTAATCAATACTTTTCTTATAACTTAAAAACTTTGGTTATAATCAAATTAAGTAATATCTAAATTTAAATTAAAAATTTAAAAATTATTAAATAAGGGGAGACGAATGTTCTATAAGCTGTTGTTTGAATCGTTGTGGTATATTCTTCCAGCGTATGTGGCTAATGCGTCAG
Source organism: Methanocaldococcaceae archaeon (assembly GCA_027023665.1). Classification (GTDB taxonomy): domain Archaea; phylum AGJL01; class Methanococci; order Methanococcales; family Methanocaldococcaceae; genus Methanocaldococcus. Next base: position 2,002 of record JALVUY010000035.1, on the reverse strand, counting down.
CGTGTATATTTGGAGGAGGTACACCAGTAGATTTAGGAAAAAATTTTATTGATGGCAAAAGGTTAATAGGAGATGGAGTAACATATAGAGGTTGTGTTTTTGGAATTCTCTGTGGAACATTGGTTGGCTTAATACAGGGAATTTTAGTAGATTTTAATATTTTTGGAAGTTTAGATTTTTATGGCACTGTTTTAGACCATGTTATATTGGCATTCTTTCTATCTACTGGGGCAATTATTGGAGATGCTGTAGGAAGTTTTATAAAAAGGAGATTAAATATTGAAAGAGGACGACCTGCTCCTCTATTAGACCAACTTGATTTTGTCATTGGAGCAATTGCCTTTGGTTATATCTTAGCACCAATATCTCATGAGATGATAATTACAATTTGTTTAATTACCTTGTTTGTTCATTTACTTGGAAATATAATTGCCTATAAATTGGGAGTTAAAGATATTTGGTGGTAGAATATGATAACCATAGATATTGAGTTAAAAGACAAACCAGGAGAGTTGTTAAAAGTTTTAACACCAATATCAAAGTATGGAGCTAATATAATAAGTGTGATTCATTCAAGAGAAGATAAGAGAGGAGGAAAGGTTCCAGTAAGAATAGTTATTGAGGTTGAAGATTCTGAAAAATTAAAAAAAATTTTAGAAGAATTAGAGAGTGAAGGAGCAATAATTAAAAAAATTGATGGAAAGGATAAAAAAGTTTATTTAGATGTCGTAGTTATAGGACACGTTGTAGATACAGATATAAAAGATACAATAGATAGAATAAATGAAATTGGACTCGTAGAGGATTTAGATTTAATTATGCCACATCCAGATAAGGAATCTTCGGCAATTATGAGGATTATAATAGACAAAGATAAAATAAATGAGCTATTTTATTTATTTGATAAGTTAGAAAAAGAAAAAAATTTGTTTTTTATAAAATCTATACTTTAAAATTTATTTTAAGTTAAACTGATTAAAATTAACTTTAAAAATTTGGTGAGACAATGGACATTATCATAGTTGGATTTGGAGCAATAGGTAAAGGAGTTGCTAAAGTTTTATATGAAAAGAGGAAATATTTAAAGGAAAACTTTGAGGAGTTTAGAGTTGTAGCAATAACAGACAGTTCTGGAGCGGCAATTGACGAGAATGGTTTAGATTTAAAAAAGGCAATTGAGGTTAAAGAGAAGACAGGAAAAATTATAAATTATCCAGAAAAAGGTAAAGAAATGAGTTCAATAGAAGTTATAAGGAATGTTGATGCCGATGTAGTTGTTGAAGTAACACCCTCAAACTTAGAAACCGGAGAGCCAGCTAAAACTCATATATTAGAGAGTTTTAAAAATAAAAAACATGTTGTGACAGCAAATAAAGGACCTTTAGCTTTATTTTATAAAGAGTTAATTGAGGTGGCAAAAAAATACAATGTTATTTTTAGACACGAGGCATCAGTTGGAGGAGCAATGCCTATAATAAACTTAGCCAAAGAAACATTAGCAGGAAACAAAATTTTATCAATTAGAGGAATATTAAATGGAACAACAAACTATATATTAACAAAAATGGAAAAAGAAGGATTAGACTTTGAAACTATTTTAAAAGAGGCTAAAGAATTGGGGATAGCTGAAACTGATCCTACTCAAGACATTGAAGGTTTAGATACCGCAGCAAAGATAGTTATTTTAGCAAACTCAATTATGGGAATGAATAAAACTATAAAAGATGTAAAAGTTAAAGGAATTAGTAGAATAACTCCAGAGGCAATATTCTTAGCAAATAAAAGAGGATATACAATAAAACTTATTGGTCAAATTAAAGATAAGCACTTAATTGTCGAGCCAATGCTTATACCAATTGATAGCCCACTAAATGTTAAAGGAACTTTAAATGTGGCTATGTTTGAAACAGATTTGGCAAAAGAGGTTGTAGTTGTTGGAAGAGGAGCAGGGCCAATAGAGACAGCATCAGCTATTTTAAGCGATTTAATCCATATTTATCAG
>JALVUY010000034.1 GCA_027023665.1 Methanocaldococcaceae archaeon | reverse complement strand
AAACAAGCCATTTATTATAAAATAATTTAAATTTAAAAATTAAAAGTTTCCTTTTTTTGGAGGATTTTAATTATACACTAAAATTATTTAGTTTATTTTTGCTCACAACTATAAAAGGGATTTCCTATGTTTAGGGAAAAATTAAGAAAAGAAATTGAAATCATAAAAAACAGTGGATTATATAGATTTTTAAGAAAAAAAGATGATAATGTTTTAGATTTCTCCTCAAATGATTATTTATGCCTATCAAAACATCCAGAGGTTATTGAAGCGGTTAAAGAAGGGCTAAAATATGGAACTGGTTCTACTGGCTCAAGATTAACATCTGGAAATATAAACCATCAAAGATTGGAAGAAAAGATAGCGGAGTTTAAAGAAACAGAGAGATCTTTGGTTTATTCATCTGGCTATGCAACAAATGTTGGAGTTATTTCTGCATTATGCAAAAAAGGAGATTTAATTTTGAGTGATAAACTTAATCATGCATCTATCATTGATGGTTGTAGGTTAAGTAAGGCGGATGTCTTAATTTACAATCATTGTGAGGTTGAACATTTAATTAATTTAATTGAGGAGAATTGGAGAAAATACAACAATTTATTTATTATAACTGACGGCGTTTTTAGTATGGATGGAGATATAGCTCCACTTAAAGATTTAAAGAAAATAGCAGATGAGTTTAATGCTATTTTAATTATTGACGATGCACATGGAACTGGAGTTTTGGGAAATGGGAAAGGAAGTTTGAAGCACTTTAATTTAAAGCCATCTGACAACATCATTCAGATTGGGACATTATCAAAGGCAATTGGGGGATTAGGAGGATTTGTTTGTGGAATTGAGGAAGTTATAGAGTATTTAATAAACACTTCGAGAAGTTTTATTTATTCAACCGCCCTACCACCTCATGTTGTTGAAGGTTGCATTAAGGCATTTGAGATTATTGAGAGGGGAGAGGTTGTTAAAGAACTTCAAAAAAACATAAAAATAGCAAATGAGATTTTTAAGAAAAATGGATTTATTAAGGAGGATAATTTGACCCCAATTTATCCATTCATTTTTAAAGAAAAGACAATGGAGATAGCAGAGTATTTAATAAAAAATAACATCTTTTGTGTGGGAATTAGATATCCAACAGTTCCTAAAGGTTTAGAGAGGATAAGAGTAAGTATAAATGTTGGACATAAAAAGGAGGATTTTGAGTTGTTGTGTGAGAAGATTAAAGAAGCCTGTTGAAATCTTTTTTAGCTTTTTCTTAAATAAAATAAGCATTTATTTGGTTTCCAATATCAATGATAATTGTAATTATAATAATTGAAATTATCATTTTAGTAAGTTATTTAAATAACTGATTAAAATTTTTAATGGGTGAGATGATGATATTTGTAACAGGAACAGATACAGGTGTAGGAAAAACTTATGTTTCAGCTATTTTGGCAGAGAATTTGAAAAAAATGGGAGTTAATGTTGGATATTTAAAGCCAGTTGAGACTGGAGGGAGGGAAGATACATTAACTTTAAAAAATGTCTTAAAGAATGATGATGATTTGGATTTGATGAATCCTATTAATTTAAAACTACCTTTGTCTCCAAATATTGCTTTTGATGTTGAAAATGTTCATTTAACTTTAGATGAAATAAAAGAGAAAATAAAGAATGCTTATGAAGTTTTAAAAAATAAATACGATTTTTTAATTGTTGAAGGAGCTGGAGGAGTTTGTGTTCCAATAAAAGAGAACTTTTTAATGAGTGATTTAATTAAGTTTTTGGATTTGGATGCAGTTGTAGTTTCAAGACCTAATTTAGGTACAATAAATCATACATTATTAACTATTGAACATTTGAGGAATAAAGATATCAATGTTAGAGGAGTTATTATCAACTGCATAACTGATTTGAGTGAAGTTTTATATTATGAAAAAACATTTGAAACTATTGAAAAAGTTGGAAATATTGAAATAATTGGAATTGTCAAAAATAAAGAAGATTTTGAGATAGATTTTGATAAAATACTTCAAAAATAAATTTATGAGGTAATGTTTATGGATAAAAAACTATTAGAAAAGTGGGATAAAGAATATGTTTGGCACCCATACACACAGATGAAGGAGTATAGAGAATCAAAAAATTTAATTATTGAAAGAGGGGAAGGGAATTATTTAATTGATATTTATGGAAATAAATATTTAGATGCTGTTTCATCTATATGGTGTAATCTATTTGGACATAGTAAAAGAGAAATCATTGAGGCTATAAAAAATCAGGCTGAAAAGATTTGCCACTCAACACTCTTAGGTTGTGGAAACGTTCCTTCTATTTTATTGGCAAAAAAATTAATAGACATTACTCCAAAGCATTTAACAAAGGTATTTTATTCTGAAGATGGAGCAGAGGCTGTTGAGATTGCAGTTAAAATGGCATATCAATATTACGTTTTGAGAGGAGATAAAGGAAGAACTAAATTCATTTCAGTTAAAGAAGGTTATCATGGAGATACTTTTGGAGCAATGAGTGTTGGAGGAAGCGAATTATTCCATGGAGTATTTAAACCTCTTTTGTTTAAAGGCTATCATGCAAATCCTCCATACTGTTATAGATGTAAATACTATAACTTTAAAGATACAGATGAAAGAAATGAAAAAGGTTGTGGAATGGAGTGTTTAAATGAGATGATTGGGTTAATTGAGAAACATGCTGATGAAGTATTTTGTGTTATCCTTGAAGGAGGAGTTATGGGCTCTGCTGGAATGATACCATTTCCAGATGGATATATTGAGGAAGTAGCAAAAGCTTGTAAAGAGAATGATATAATCTTTATTCTTGACGAAGTTGCTACAGGTTTTGGAAGAACTGGAAAGATGTTCTTTTGTGATAATGAGAAATTAAAAAAATTAGAAAAGCCAGATATTCTATGTCTTGGTAAAGGAATTACTGGAGGCTATTTGCCATTAGCTGCAACACTAACAACTGATGAAATATACAATCAATTCTTAGGAGAGTTTGGAGAGAGCAAACAACTATATCATGGACATACATATACTGGAAATCAACTTCTATGCTCTGCGGCATTGGCAACCTTAGAAATTTTTGAAAAAGAGAATGTAATAGAGAAAATTCAACCAAAAATAGAGCTTTTGCATAGAGAATTAAGAAAATTAAAAGAACTTGAACACGTTGGAGATATTAGAGGAAGAGGTTTTATGATAGGAATTGAACTTGTAAAAGATAAAAAGACAAAAGAGCCATATCCTTATGGTTATAAGGCAGGATATAGAGTTGCTGAAAAACTTCTTGAAAAAGGAGTGTATATGAGACCAATAGGAAATGTTATTATTTTATGTCCTCCTCTATCAATTACTGAAGAAGAGATTAAATATTTATGCAACGCTTTATACGAGGCAATAAAAGAGGCTGATTTAAAACCATAGGGGGTTTCACCCCCTATTGGTATACCCCCGGAGTTTTGTCTTTTTTATTTTAATTTAAGAGGCATTGCTTCCTAAGGGAAGCAATGCATCCCGGGTATCCCAATAGGGCGGAGCCCTATGGTTCGGAATACTCCCCCATAAGCTTGTCTTTTTATTTTTTAATAAATATTCGGGTGGAAATAATGAAATTCTACGATAGAGAAAAAGAAGTGGAATATTTAAAAACCTACTGCCAATTAGAACCAAATTCTATATTATTTGTTTATGGACCAAAATCATCAGGAAAATCAACGGTAATGAGGAGAGTTATTAAAGATTTAGAAAACAGCGATATTGTATTTTTTTATTACAACTTAAGAAAATACGCAACTCCAACAAAAGATGAGTTTTTAAGTATATTTTTTGAAAAATCAGATAAAAAATATCTCCTAAATAAATTAGAACTTAACTTTAAAATATTCAAATTTGGAGTAGAGGAAAGTTTTGATTTTAATAATATAAAGTTAAATGATGTATTTGCTAAAATAAATGAAAGTATAAATGCTGTTGTTAGGGAAAGGAAGAAACCTGTATTGGTTATTGATGAGTTGCAGAAATTGAAAAATATCTACTTTAACAGTGGTAAATCATTATTAAATGAATTATTTAATCTCTTCGTATCTTTAACTAAAATGGAACATTTATGCCATGTTATTTGCTTAACTTCCGATACTTTATTTATTGAAGAGATTTATAAGAACTCTACATTAAAAAATGAATCAGAGTATTATTTAATTGACTGGTTAAGTAGAGAAGATATTGAGAAGATTTTAAAAGAAGAAGGATTTACAGATGAGGAGATAAATTATGCTATAAATTACCTATCCTTACCTTTTGAGATTTCCCAATTAATAAATAATAAAAAGCTGGGCTTATCTGTTGAAAAGACGATAAAGCAATGGATAAATATTGAAGCAGATAGGTTGAAGTATCTAATAGATGACACTGATTTAAATGAAGAGATGATTTATTCTATATTATATAAATTTAAAGATAAAATAACACTTAACTACAAAAAAGACATTAAAAAATCAGAGATGCCTTATATAAAATTCTTAATACAAAATGAAATTTTATTTTTCGATGTAATAAATGGAATTATTAAGCCAACTTCGATAATTGAGTGGTTTGCTATAAATAAATTAATTAAGAGGCATTAATTAACAAAAAATAATGGATTTTAGATTTTATTCTTTAATAATTCTCCTTAAGT
>JALVUY010000033.1 GCA_027023665.1 Methanocaldococcaceae archaeon | reverse complement strand
ATTTAATATCTACTCAAAAGGAATTTGAGATGGAAAATTTAGAAAATGCTCTAAAATTATTTGAAGATAAAATAAAAGTTGATATCAAAGAGATAATAAAAAACAATCTTATGGATGAGGTTAAATTTTTAATAAAAAATGAAATTTTATTTTATGATGTTATCAATGGTATAATTAAACCAACTTCAATAAAAAAATGGTATGCTATAAGAGAAGTTATTTAAGAGGGAGATTATGAAACCGTTCCACTTAGTAGCTGTCCCACACAAAGATATCTTAGAGGGAAGATTAAGAATGGATGTATTCGCCGCCGATTTGTGGGAGGTTTATCAAAATAGGGGTGCTGAAGACTACAGAGACCCAGAGTTATTCTTCAAAAAGACATATCTAACCTCTGGATTAAAATCTCTAATAAAGATTGCCTCAAAGAGATTGAAAGGAGAAGGAGGAGACCCAATAATTCAAATACAAACACCATTTGGGGGAGGGAAAACCCATTCGTTAATCACCCTCTACCACACATTCAAAAACCCGGAGATTGCTAAAAAATATATCCCAGATATAGAACCAATAAAGGCAAAGATTATCACAATCGTTGGAACTGCAATAACTCCAGAGAATGTAGATAATAAAATAACAGGAACTCTATGGGGGGAGATTGAGAAACAGCTTGAAGGAGAAATAAAAACCTTAAACTCACCAATATCTCCAGGAAGAGAGAAGTTAAGGGCATTGTTAAAAAAGCATGAGCCTGTTTTAATCTTAATGGATGAGGTTTTAGCATACGTAGTTAAAGCAAGAGGAATAAAAGTTGGAGATACAAACTTAGCCTCTCAAACAATTGCATTCCTTCAAGAACTAACTGAAACAGTTAAATCTCTCAGCAATGCCCTCCTTGTCATAACTCTACCAGCAAGTGTCCTTGAATATGCAGATGAAGAGGTTGCAGAAGAACTATTAGCAAAACTCCAAAAGGTTGCTGGAAGAGTAGAGAAAATCTACACTCCAGTTTCTGGAGAGGAAATCTATGAAGTTATAAGAAGAAGGTTATTCCAAAGAATTGATGAAGAAGAGGTAAAAAACATTGTGGATGAATTTATCGACTATTATGAAAGAGAGGGCATTTTAATAAACAAATCCCAATACAGAGAAAAGATGATAAAAAGCTACCCATTCCATCCAGAGGTTATTGATTTATTCCATCACAGATGGGGAAGTATCCCAACATTCCAAAGAACAAGGGGAGTTCTAAGAATCCTCTCCCTTGTTATATATAGGCTGAAAGATTCATCAATCCCATTGATAAGGCCGTGTGATTTTGACTTGAGCTTTGGAGAGTTAGGACAAGAATTAATACGATATATTGGAAATGAGTATGAAAGTGTTTTATCAGCAGATATAACTGCAAATAACTCAAATGCAAAGAAGGTAGATGAATCTCTTGGAGATACATACAAAGGCTTAAAACTTGGGACTAAGGTAGCAACAACCATTTTCCTCTACTCATTCTCAGGAGGAGAAACCAAAGGAATAACCCTTGGAGAACTAAAGCTAACATGTGCAGATATCAATGTTCCATCAAGCATTATAACCGATGTAGTTAATGCCCTTGAAAACAATCTCTACTACCTATGGAAGGAACATGGAAGATACCTATTCAAAAATCAGCCAAATCTAAACAAGACAGTAATTACAAAGATGGCAGAGATTGAAAACGAAACAATAGAGGAAGAGACTAAAGCCTTACTCAAAAAATACCTTGGTAGAAAGCTACCAACCTATATCTATCCAAGATGTTCAAAAGACATCCCAGATACTGAGGAGTTTAAGCTTATAATCCTACCAAGAAATGACAAAGAATTTGTAGGAGAGATTATTCAAAATTACGGAGAAAATCCAAGAGTTAATAAAAATACTCTCTTCTTCCTATGCCCATTGGAGTCTGAAAGACACAACTTTGAGAGATTTTTAAGGGAAAAGTTAGCATGGGAGAGTATTGCAAAAGACAAGTATATAGTTTTAACTGAACAGCAGAAGAAAGAGGTTGATGAAAAGATTAAAAAATTCAAAGAAGATGAAAAATACAAACTAAGGTATCTTTACAGGATAATATACATCCCAAGTAAAGAGATTAGAGAGATAGACCTTGGAATTCCAACCTATGGAGTTAAAAAATCCATAACAGAGGAGATTTTTGACAGATTGAGAGAAGAAAAAGAAATAGTAGAAAAACTATATCCAATATTAATATTAAATAAATATCTTGCAAACAAGAATTATCTCCCAATAAAACAGCTCTACAAAGCACTTTTAACAACTCCTGGAGAGCCAAGAATATCTAAAACCAACTTTATAAAATCCATTGAAGAAGGAGTAAAAAACGGTATCTTTGGCTTTGGAATTTTAAAAGATGGAGAAATTAACTGCATCAAAATAAATGCAACTCCTAAGATAGAGTTTGAAGACTATGAAATCATAGTAAAAAAAGAGCTATGTGAAAAGAAAGAGTCTCAGGTAGAGGAACAAAAACCTGAAACAACCGATACAAAAATAACAGAAACAAAAACAGAAGATAAAAAAGAAGAAACTATCCAAGATATTGAAGAAGACAAAAAACCGAAAGAAATCTCAGAAACCTCTGAATACGTAGAGCCAACCATAGATGAGTTAACCCTCGAAGTAAAAATCCAAAGAGGAAAATTATCCGAATTCTATAGATACATTATGAGAAACTTAGAAAATGCATTTGATGACATTGAGATAACAATCAAAATAAAAGCATCTAACGGAAATCTAAAAAAATCCGACTATGAACTAAAAATAAAAGAAACCCTCTACCAAATAAATGCAGAGATATTAAAAGAGAATATAAAATTAAAATAAAAATTTAATAGTATTAATTATTCTCTTTTCTTTATACTTGCATCAAGTTCATTTAAGGAATAGACATTTAACTCTCCAGTTCTTACAGATTCTATTGCCTTTACAGCCGCTTTTGCTCCAGGAATTGTGGTTATATATGGAATTCCTAAATCAACCGCCGCTCTTCTTATATAATATCCATCAGATTTAGCCTTTTTACCAGAGGAAGTGTTTATTATTAAGTGTATCTTTCCATCTTTCATTAACTTTAAAATGTTGTCATTAGGACTTTCAGAGATTTTCTTAACTAATATTGCTGGAATTCCATTTTCTCTTAAAACCTTAGCAGTACCTTCTGTTGCATATATTGTAAATCCAAGTTCATGCAATTTTTTAGCAATATCAACAATCTGTTTTTTGTCCTTATCTCTAACACTAATAAATACATTTCCAACTATTGGCAGTTCCATATTTGCTGATAGTTGAGCTTTATAATATGCCCTACCAAAGTCTTTATCAATTCCAATAGCCTCTCCAGTAGATTTCATTTCTGGACCTAAAACAGGGTCTACTCCAGGCAATTTTTGGAATGGGAACACTGCCTCTTTAATTGATACATACTTTGGTTTAGCAATCCAAACTTTTTTAGCTACTTCATAAACATCATAATCTTTAATTAACTCTTCCAACTTTTTACCAAGCATAACCTTTGTAGCTAACTTAGCTAATGGAATTCCAACTGATTTACTTACATAAGGAACTGTCCTTGAAGCTCTTGGGTTTACTTCCAAAACATAAACAACTCCATCTTTAACTGCATACTGCACATTCAACAATCCTACTATATTTAAAGCTCTCGCTAATTTGGCAGTGTAATCAATGACAGTATCAATTATCTCTTTAGGTAGTGTCTGAGGAGGAATTACTGTTGCTGAATCTCCACTATGCACTCCTGCCTCTTCAATATGTTCCATTATAGCTCCAATTAAAACACTCTCTCCATCACAAACTGCATCAACATCTAACTCAACGGCATCTTCTAAAAATTTATCTATCAAAACAGGATGCTCTTCTGAGACTCTAACAGCTTCTTCCATATATTCAATTAACTCATCTTCACTATAGACAATTTGCATCGCCCTTCCTCCTAAAACATAGGAAGGTCTGACTAAAACAGGATATCCAATTCTTTTAGCTATTTCTAAAGCCTCTTCTTTTGTAAAGGCAGTTCCACCTTCTGCTTGAGGAATTCCTAATTTCTTTAACAATTTAGAAAACTCTTCCCTATCTTCAGCAACATTTATATTTTCTGGACTTGTTCCTAATATCTTAACTCCAGCCTCCTTCAACTTCATAGCCAAATTTATGGCAGTTTGTCCTCCAAATTGGACAATAACTCCTAAAAACTCTCCTCTCTCTTTTTCTTTTTCAACTATATTTAGAACATCCTCAAAAGTTATTGGCTCAAAATAGAGTTTATCTGATGTATCATAATCTGTTGAAACAGTCTCTGGGTTGTTGTTTATAATTATTGCCTCAATTCCCATTTCTTTCAATGCTAAGACTGCATGAACACTTGAATAGTCAAACTCAATTCCCTGACCAATTCTTATTGGACCAGAACCTAAAATAATAGCCTTTTTTCTATCTGAAGGATTACTTTCATCCTGTTCTTTATATACGTAAGTTTCATAGGCAGAGTAGTAATAAGGAGTTTTAGCCTCAAACTCTGCGGCGCAGGTATCTACCATTTTATATACTTGAACTATTCCAAGTTTCTTTCTCAACTCTCTAACTTCTTTTTCATCTAATCCTAACAAATGAGATATCTGTTTATCAGAAAATCCTAATTTTTTTGCCTTTAATAAAATTTCTTTCAATTTATTCT
>JALVUY010000032.1 GCA_027023665.1 Methanocaldococcaceae archaeon | reverse complement strand
ATCAACTTTAACAACGATATCATTTGGAAATTTTATTCCTATTTCAATATCTTTATCAACATATTTTTTTAAAGTTTCAACTATACATACTGGAACTAACAGATTTGCAACTTTTGGATTGTATTCATTAGGATCTATAACTATTGAGAAATATAAGCCCCCCTCATCAGAGTACCAAACTCTTCCCCATCTACCTTTCCCACAACTTTGTTTATCTGCCAAGACAACAAAATTTTTCTTTTTTTCTTCAACTAATTTTTTAGCATATTCATTAGTTGAATCTACTTCACTTAAATGTATTATTTCCATAGCTTTCCCTCAATTATTCTATAATTCTATTTTTATCAAATCAAATTTATAAATCTAACTGTTTTAAATTAAAAAAATAGATACATACATTAATTAAAAATTTAATAAAGAAAAAAGTAAAAGATTTTAAATCATCTCAATAAATGCCTCTAATCTTGTTTTCAATTGCTCTCTATCACTTTCAGAGTAGTCAGTTTCAATTCTAATAACTGGAATGCCTTCTTTTTTAAGTTCATCCTCAACTCTTGCTCCCTCTACATTGAAAGTGTGGCAATACTGTAAAGTGTAATATACTACTCCATCAACTTTCAACTCTTTGACTAATCTTTTAATATTCTCAATTCTCTCATCATTGTGGAACATACATGCACATGGTATTTTTAAGTATCTCTCTGCTATACTCTCAATAGTTACCTCTTCAACTAAATTCTCAAAGAACCTTGTTCCTGTACAACTTTCCTCCCCTACAACAACTCCTCCAACTTCCTCAATTAACTCAACGATTTTTGTGTTTCCAGCAACCATTGGACAGCCAGTAATTAATATTCTTTTACCTTCATAACCTTCTCCTTTTTTAACTCTCTCTTCTAACTCTTTAATCAAATCCTCTAAAATTTCTATTGTATCATCAATATCCAACAAATAGGCAAATTGGAATAACTTTAAAACATCAATTCCTTTTATTGGTGTTGGTTTATTAGCTCTCAACTCATATAACTTGTAAAATAGTTTTCTCATTCTATTTACTTTTTCAACACTTTCCTTTAATTTTTCTTCGGTAATTTTATTTCCAGTTACATTTTCAATTAATTCTTTTAGTTTTTTAACTTCCTCAATCCACAATTCTTTAGCTTTTTCTGTTTTTATATATGGAAGTTGCATTACATGCATTTTAACCATTCTTTCTAATAACTCAAACATCTTCTTCTTACCATCACATGTAGTTTCCCCAATAATTATATCAGCAGCCTCAAAGTATGGGCATGATTTTGCCTTCTTAAATCCATAGGATGATTTTATTAAAGGGCAGAGATTTCTTGGTAAGTCTTCCTCTGCAATTGGTATTGTGTCATTTTTACCTCCACACAAACCAACTGGAATAGCATCTGCCGCCAATATTAACTCAATTGGAACAAACGCACAGAACATTCCAAAAACTTTTTTTCCTTCCTCTTTTTGTTTGTAGAGTTGTTCTTTTCTATTAGCAAATTTTTCTTTTAATTTTTTTATAGCATTTAATTCCATCATATCACCTAGGTTATTAGATTTTTTAATAACATATTTTTGAAAATCATCAAAATTTTTTGAAACATAAGAATATAAAAACATTATCATTTAAAATTTTAATAATAATTTAGTGATTAGAATTTTTAATATCATTAAGTAAAAAAGATATTTACTGGAAAATCAAATTTTTTAATATGTATTTTGTTATCTTCTAACATTTTTAAAAATTCCTCCATTAAAATTCCACTTCCATCTATCAATCCCTCTTTTGTTACAGTTTTAAAAATTCCACATGTTGGGGAACCCTCTATCCCAATTAAAATAAATTTAAATTCCTCTTTGCTATATTCTTTTAAATATTTTATTATTGACTTTAAAACTTCCCTACAAAGCTTCCTATATTCATCAGTATCATATTCTTCCTTTGTTCTCCCCTTCCTATCTATTCCCAAAAACAACATCTCTGGGCATGGGAGTTGAATTATGGCATAATTTTTCTTTAAAAGCAATTCTATAATTTCATTAAATGCTCCCTCTGCTCTCTCTAAGCCATTAACAACACTATTCTGATTTAATATGCAGTGAGCGACAATAGCAATTTTCTTTCCTTTCATCTTTCCACCAAATATTTTAAAATCCCTTCCTATCCGCTTCCAATATAGCTCCAACACAGCAAACAATTTGAGGTTCTTTTGGAATTAAGATGTTTTTATTTGACTTTTTCTCTAACATCTTTGCCAAAACTTTATTTTTAGCCACACCCCCACTAAATACAATATTGTTTATTCCCAATCTATTTATCATTGGGACGATTCTATTGCAAATACTTTCATAAACTCCCATTAAAATATCTTCTTTTGGTGTTTTTTTAGATAATAAGGAGATGATTTCACTCTCTGCAAAGACGGCACACATTGAGGAGATTTTAGCAACTCTATCTGATCTGTATTTATTTATATCATCCTCAATCTTTAAAATCTCTATGCATTTTTCTAAAAATTTGCCAGTTCCAGCCGCACATTTATCAGATAGTATAAAATCTACAACATTTCCTTCTTTATCTATCTTTATAACCTTACTGTCCTGCCCTCCAATATCAACAACTCCATCAGCCTCCTTAAAGAAATAATTTGCCCCTCTACCTAATGCAATAACCTCTGGAACTACTTTATCAGCAAAAGTTATTTTATGCCTTCCATATCCTGTTGCAACTACTTTATCTACACTATATTGTTTCTCAAACTCACTAACCATCTTTAAAATATCCTCTTCCTCAACAGCAACGCCAATATTTTCTATTTTGTAATCCACTATTTTCTTATATTCCATTAAAACTAATTTTGTAGTGGTTGAACCTACATCTATCCCTAAAATGTTCATATTCTCACCAAATAATTTAATTATATAAAAACTAAAAATTTTTTAACAATAACCTCATTTATGGTTCATTGCATTGTTTTGATTATTTAATTTTTACTTTAGAAAAATTAATAACCTAATTTTTATTAAAGTTATTAAAAGTGAGATAATGAAATCGTTAATTATTGACTGTTTAGCCTCTACAGACGGAAAAAGAGTTTTAGCGAGAGATGTTATAGGGGCGGGACCAAGAACTGTTAAGGGAATTTTACAAAATGAAGGTATTAATGCCAAAATTATACCAATAGAAGATTTAAACATTAATGAAACTAAAAAATACGATGTAATTTTTATCAGTGCAATGACATCAGATTTTAAATGTGTTAAAAGGTTAGTTGAAAAACTTAAGTTAAAAACTGACAGTAAAATAATTATTGGAGGTCCAATAGCTAATGATTTATATCTTTTAGAAAAAATAGAGGGAGATATTAGCATAGTAGGAGAGGGGGAGATTACTATAAGAGAACTGATAAAAAAAGATTTCAACGCTGAAGGAGTTAAAGGAACTACATACTGGGATTATGATAATGATGAACTAAAAATAAATCCACTAAGAGAAATTTTAACTGATTTAAAGTTAATTACACCATCAACTGAGATTAAAGATTACAAAAACTATTTTTCTGCAAGAGTATATGTGGAAGTTGTTAGAGGTTGTAGTAATTTTAAAAGACCTCTATTACTATGCACCAATAAAAAATGTAATTTATGTAAAAATGGAACATTAAAATGTCCTTTAAATATAAATCCGGGTTGTGGCTTTTGTTCTGTTCCTTCAGTTTTTGGTTATGCAAGAAGTAGAGATGAAGAAGATATAGTAATAGAGATAGAAGAGTTATTAAAAGAAGGTGTAAAAAAGATAGTTTTATCTGCTCCAGATTTTTTAGATTATCAGAGAGGAGAAAAGTTAATAAATCCATACTATCCAGAACCAAATTATGAGGCAATTGAATCATTGTTATCTAAATGTGAAGATTTAGGTGATAAATATAATGCAAATATATTAGTTGAGAATGTAAAGGCCAATTTGTTTAATGAAAGAGTGGCAAAAATATTCAGTAAGTATCTAAAAACTTCAATATATATTGGCTGTGAGAGTGGAGATGAAGAACATTGTAAATTGTTGGGACGCCCAACAACTCCGAACGATGTTTTTAAAGCTGTAAAATTAGCAAAAAAATATAATTTAAAGGCACAGGTTTATTTTATTTACGGACTACCGGGAGAGAATGAAAGAACTGTAAAGAATACAATTAATTTTATGCACAAAATTAAAAATTACATTGATAAAATAACCGTCTATAAGTTTAGACCTCTTCCAATGTCTGCATTTCAGAATTTTAAGCCGAACATTTCAAAGTATTCATTATTAATTAAAGAAACTGCCAACAAAATAAATTTAGAAATAAAGAAAAAATATATTGGAAAAATTTTGGAGGTTATAATATCAGAAAGGCACTTTAAAAACAAAAATGATGCTATTGGCTATCTCCCAGATAGTGGATTAATGGTTGTTGTTAAAAATGGATCTCAATATATTGGAAAAATAAAAAAAGTTAAAATAATTAAAGCTTATAAAAAGTATTTAGAAGGGATATTATGGGGGGATTAAGTTGCTTCCTGTTTTATTATCTTTTGAAGGTAAAAAAGTGGGTATATTTGGTTGTGGAGAGGTTGGAAAACGGAGAGCAAAAAAAATATTAAAAAATGGTGGCATTGTTGATATTTATTCTAAGGAATTTGATGAAGAAATTTTAAAGTTAAAAGAAAATAATAAAAACTTGAAGTTAATTAAAATAGATATTAATAAATTAAGTGATGATGAACTAAAAAACATTAT
>JALVUY010000031.1 GCA_027023665.1 Methanocaldococcaceae archaeon | reverse complement strand
CGCAAATACTGAATATCTACTCATGTGTCTTGGGTGGGCGTGCATTGGATTACTTCCCCAGAAGATTATTACATCTGCCCTATTTTTAACTTCTCCTAATGTACAAACAGGGTATCCTACATCCTGCACAGCCAAGAGTGAAGGTCCGTGTCAAACACTTGCAGTATTATCAACAACTGCTCCAACTAACTCCGCTAATTCAACTCCATACATGTGTGCATGGCATTCTGTTGCACTCCATCCATAAATTAAAGGTAAGGATGACTCAACTAACAATCTTGCAGTTTCTTCAATTGCTGTATCATAATCAACTTTTTTGAAATCATCTTTTTTGTTCTCTCTCATTAAAGGTTCTGTATATCTAACAGCCCCCTCGAAGTGCATAAATTTAGCATTTCCAATTCTACATGCGTGTCTTGTTCCCACTATGTGGTTATCTTCAACTAATATCTCTAAATCGTCACATAAAGTCCCACAAAATGGACATACAACATTCTTGATGACTTTTACCATATTTACTCACCTATTTGGATATCATTTTTTATTTTTGTATTACTTAAGTGTTAAAACATTCTTTTTCTCGGCTTGGGCACAGGAGAGGCAGAGGAGGCACATTACGCAGTAACCTTTTAATGGAAGTTTTTTACTCTTAGTGAGTCTTAGAGTCTTCATTGGGCAGACTTCTACACATTTACCGCATCTATCACATAGGTAGGGGCTGAATTCAATCCTATTGTATTCTTTACCGTTATGTTCTATTTTACCTAACTTTAAGGCTCCAGTAGGGCAAGCTACAGTACAAGCCCCACAAACGATACACATTCTTACTTCTTTCTTCTCTTCATCTACAACTATTGCCTCAGTTGGACAGACTGAAGCACATTTCTTCAATACTTCGAAATCTTCCTCAACTATTACTAATCCTTCGTCAGTTATTGGGTGTGGGGAACTTAACTTAACATCCAACTCTAAGGCGTTAGTTGGACAGATATTTACACATAGTTTGCAAGCGGGACAAGATTTAGGGGGGATAACGATCATATTCTCTTTATCTACTTTAATCATATTTCCTGGACAGATTTCAACACACTTTAAACAGAAAATACACTTTTCCGCATCAACTTCAAACTTCTTAACTTCTTTCCTTCTCTTCTTAGGTATTCTACCAGCAACAAAGATAGCGTTCCATGGACATGTTTGAGCACAGATACTACAGTAAACACACTTACTCTTATCTATTACCGCCTTATTCCCCTCTAATCTTATTGCATCCACTGGACACTCATCTACACATAATCCACAGCCAACACATGCTTCCGTAACTACTATCGGCTCCTTCGGAACCTTTATCTCCTTCCTTGGTTTGTCTATTATCCCAGGCAATGATATAATTTCAATCGGACAAACCTCTATACATTTTTGACATAGAACACAATGCCCCTTCGAATATGGAAATTCATCATCTACCTTCTTTATTCCTACTGGACATGCCTCTGCACATTGCCCACACTTCTCACACTTGTGCGCTAAGTAATTTACCCTCTTTACTTTCTTCCCATTTATCTCTATCTCTTCTTCCACTAACGCCCCAGTAGGACACGCATTTACACACGACATACATAAACTACATACCTTAAAACTGTCTATATCTATCGCCTTCGTCGGACATTCTTCCTGACACGCATAACATACTAAACATGCTTCTTTTTGTATGGTTATTCCTATCAATGTATAACACCCTTTTTTAGCTTTTAATTATCCTTTTAATTTCATTTCCAACATAAACTTCTAATAAAAAATTGGTATTAACATTGTTACCAATCACATGAGTTGCACAGGATAAACATGGATCATAGGCTCTAATTACCATCTCCATATAGTTTAAAATTTGAGGATTTACATCATCAGGGCTTTTTATGTATTTTTCTGCAACCTTTCTAACTCCAATATCCATAGCAGGGTTATTTTGGACTGTTGCAACAATTAAGTTCACATCGGTTATGATTCCTTCCTCATTTGTCTTGAAGTGGTGAATTAGTGTCCCCCTCGGAGCCTCAACACATCCAACACCTTCTCCAACGATATCTTCAGGTTCCGCTCTAATGTCAGTATCAACAATTTTATCATTCTCTAAAAGTTCTTTTACCTTCTCAGCACTTGAGAGGAGCTCAATTAATCTTGTATAGTGGAACAGCATTGGATAATGGCATGGTTTACCAAATTCTTTAACGAATTCTTCATAGTATTTTTGTGCTAATGGTGTTGCCATTTTTTCTGCGACATTTAACCTTGATAATGTATTTACTCTATAAACTCCTTCTTTTTCCCCTTTATCTTTTAAATATGGAAATTTTAAGTAGGAATATGGCTTAACTCCTTCGGCAATGTAGTTCATATACTCTGATGGGTCAAATTCATACTCAATTTTACCCTCTGCATTTATTACTCTAAGTTTTCCATTGTAGAGTTCATGAACACCATTATTTACCATTCCCATGTGGTATGATTCAAAATAGCCAAGATCTAATAAATCATTATCCTTTAAGTTCTCAATGAGTTTTTTTCCAATTTCTATGGACTTTTCAGAAAGTTCAATTGCTCTTTCAGACAATTTCAATAATTCTTCCCTTTCTTCTTCTTTCAATGGTTTTGACTGTCCCCCAACTACACATGTAACTGGGTGGATTGCTCTACCTCCAACAACTTTAACAATTGTTTGCCCTATTTTTCTCAACTCTATAGCATCTTTAACAATTTCTGGGTGTTCTTTTGCAATGCCAATTAAATTTCTCTTTAAAACATCATCTGTTTTAGGAAACATTAAATCTGGTGCAGCAAGCATAAAGAAGTGAAGTGCATGGCTATGAATTGTAGCCCCTTGGTGCATTAAATTTCTCAAAAGTTCAGCAGTTTCTGGAATTTTAACTCCAAATACTGCATCTACTGCCTTAGCACTTGCCAAATGGTGGGCAACTTGACATATCCCGCAAATCCTTGGTGTGTATATTGGAGCGTCCTCTATGTATCTCCCTTCCAAAAATTTTTCAAATCCTCTAATCTCAACAACGTGAAAATGAACTTTATCTAAATTTCCATTTTCATCAAAAGATACTGTTATTTTTCCGTGACCCTCAACTCTCGTAACTGGCTCTATTGACAATTTTACCATCTTATCACCGTAATTTAAAACATTATTATTAGGATCTTCGTGTTTTTATGAGATTTATTTATTATTTTCTTAGTCTAATCGGTATTAAGGCACTTGGAAGTGTGAACTTGTAGAAACAGCCAATTTTGTCCTTTATTGATTTTGGCAATATTGTTGGATCTACTTCTGTATCCTTGTCAATTCCAAAGTCAGAACATAGAGCAGAGATCATCTTTGCTCCTTGATCAACGACAGCATCTGTTGGTCCATTGCAACCACTACATGGGACCCCCACTCTTGGACATGCTGCTCCACAACCAGCTCTTGTTGCAGGGCCTAAGCAGAGATAACCCTGCTCTAATAGACATTTCTCTGGATCTACTTTACCTTCATATTTTCTTTTTATTGTTTTAATTACAACACCCTCCCCGCTCTTTTTTCTTGGACATTCATCACACAGATTTTTCTTTGGTAATTCAGGTTTTTTCCCTTCTAATAATGCTTTTATTATTTTAGCTATTATTTCTGGATTTGGTGGACATCCTGGAATGAAGTAATCAACATCTATAACTTCAGAAAGTGGTTTAACTCTTGAAGTTAATGGAGGTACTTCCTCACTTGGAATAATGCCATCATAGTTCTTTGTTGTTATTGTTGTTTTGTAAACTTTTTCCAATATCTCATCATTTGAATATAAATTGCCCAATCCAGGAACTCCTCCAAATGTGGCACAGGTTCCAAAAGCAATAACTATCTTTGCCTTTTTTCTCATTTCTTTTGCAATTTCTACATTCTCTTCATTTCTTATTCCCCCTTCAATTAGGGCAATATCAATCTCATCTGGAATTTCCTTAACATCCATTAATACTGGACAATGAACAAGTTCAACATTTTCTAACAAGTTTAAAAGCTCTTCATGCAAATCTAACAAACTTATATGGCACCCAGAACAACCGCAAAGCCAAGTGGTTGCTATTTTTACCATTTAACCACCTAATAACTTTATTCTTTTAATCTTTCTTTTAATTTACATGGTCCAAGGGATTTTATTGTTTTATAAAATTCAATCATGGTTTGTTGAAATTTCTCCCCTTCTGATGTAGAAATCCACTCAAATCTAAACCTTTCTGGTTCAATACCAAACTCTGGAAGTAACTGTTTTAAGAAAATAGCTCTTCTTTGCCACTTGTAATTTCCAGAAGTGTAGTGGCAATCTCCTAAGTGGCAACCTCCAACAAAAACACCATCTGCACCTTCTCTAAATGCTTTTAAAACAAGAGAAGGCTCAATTCTTCCTGAACACATAACTCTAATGATTCTTATGCTTGGAGGGTACTGCATCCTTCCTACTCCTGCGGTATCTGCTCCACCATAGGTGCACCAGTTGCAACAAAACCCGATAATTTTTGGTTCCCATTCAGACATCAGATCACCATTAAGTAAGTTATTAGATACCTTGATATACATATCATAAAAACTAATCAAGGATAGTATAAACAATTTTTACTATATATAAATTAGACATTTATAACAAATAGAAAATCTTATATAGGATATTAAAAATCCTAAAGTTATTAATTTAAATATTCTACACTATAAATTTATTTAAAAAGCAAAAACATTAAATTATTTTTCAATAGATTATAAAAAGCAAA
>JALVUY010000030.1 GCA_027023665.1 Methanocaldococcaceae archaeon | reverse complement strand
AGTTAATCCATTTATATCAGATATATTTTATGAGAATAAAGGAGAGATAAAATTTGATAAAGAGGCATTAATTGAAAGAATAAAAGAATTTTCTGATATATTAAATCCAAAGAAAATTTTTATTGGTATAGATAAGGGTTTTGTTAAAAAGTGGAACTTAGATATAGAAAATATTGAGTTAGAAAATATTGAAGTTGAATATGGTAAAATTGGAGAAGTTTTAGATAAAGTATCAGTTGAAATTGCTAAATATTATGGTGTCATGCATGATTAGAGTAAAATTAAAAAGTTGGACAGCAACTTTTAGATATCCTACATTTCAATCTGGATATCAACCTACTCTTCCTTTGCCACCTTTATCAACAATATTAGGTTTGCTTTCAGCAGTTAAAGGAGAGATTGTGGGGTTAAATGATGTTAAATATGTTGGTTATATATTTAAAAGTAAGGGAAAAGGTGTAGATTTAGAAAGAACTTATACATTTGGAAAAGATATGATAACAGATGTCATAAAAAGAGAAATACTCGTGGATAATGTATTATATCTTTATTTACCTGATGAATGGGAAAAATACTTTAAAAAACCAAAATATCAAATTTTACTCGGTCGTTCATGTGATTTAGCAACTGTTGAAGAAATAAAACACATAAATTTAGAAGAAAAAGAAAATGTTCCAATTGGTGGAACTATTGTTCCATTAGAATCCAACATTCCGGGAATAATCCAAGCCTTACCTGTTGAGTATGATTATTCAAACATTCCAAGATGTATAAAAGTAGTTAAGCCTTTTGTTTTAATTCCTTATCCAAAAAACATAAGAATGGCTAAAATTTATGAAGGAAAACTTCCCTACGATAAAGATTTGGGTCTTGGGGTGTGGCTTTATGACAAATCTTTGCTTGGCTAAATTTTCTCCAGATGAACTTCTTGAATGCCACACTTATAATGCTTTAAATGTTATGAAAAGCCTTATAAAGACTTTTTTCTGGATTAAAGAATTTGTTGGAGAAAATTTTTGGGAATTATTGTTTTATTCCATTGTTTTGCATGATATAGGAAAATGTGCAAAGGGATTCCAAAAAAATCCAAAAAAGTGGGGATATAGGCATGAATTACTTTCAGTTCCTTTTGTTGAGTTTTTAGATTATGATAAAGATGAGAAAAACCTAATTGCTCTTGCAATTTTAACTCATCATAAATACATAGATGAACTTGATAATGAAAGACAAATAATTCCACGTAAACATAAAGATGCATATATTGAAAAAGTTGAAGAACTTTTAGAAAATAAAGATTATCTTAATAAATTCTTTTTTCCAAGAATTAACGATTGGGAAAAAAGGATATTGAAAAAGAAACTAAAAAAGTTTAGTCTCCCAGACGATTGGGAAGAGAATATAAAAAATTTTGATTTTAATAAGTTGTTAGAGTGGTATGAGATAAATAAAGAAAAATATAAGATGAAACTAATTTTTTTAAAAGGTTTATTGAATGCTTGTGACCATTTAGCATCTGCCGGCGAGTATAAGATTTTGACTCTACCAAATCTAAAAGATAGAATTTTTGAGAAAATTGAATCTCCAAGAGAGCTTCAGAGGAGAGCTCTCTGTGTTGATGGAAATGCTATTTTGAAAGCCCCAACTGGTTATGGAAAAACTGAAACTGCCTTACTTTGGAGTTTTGCAAATTTGGATAAAGTTGGAAATAAAAAGGTTATTTATCCAAACAGAATCTTCTACATTCTCCCATATAAAGCAAGTATAAATGCAATGTATGAACGTTTAAAAGGAAAATATCTTCCAGAAGATGGTATGGTAGCTATTTTGCACAGTTCATCCCACTATTATCTCTATGCTTCTGGACATGAATATAAACGGCTAACAAGCCTTTATAGAAAAATATATTCTCCCGTAAAAGTTCTAACCCCTTTCCAAATTATGAAAGCTTTTTTTGGTGTGGGATTTTATGAAATGGAACTTTCAGAATTAGCAAAATCCCTTCTTATATTTGATGAAATTCATGCATACGAACCAAATATAATTGGGATTATTCTTGGGATGTTAGAGATTCTTATTAATGATTATAAAGCTAAGGCACTTGTAATGTCTGCCACAATGCCAACATTCTTAGAAGAACTTTTTATAGAACTTCTAAAACCTGTTGAAATTAAAATGGAGGAAGAAAATCCCGATGAATTCACAAGACATAAAATAAAAATTGTTGATGGCAATATTCTTGATATATTGGATGAATTAGAGGTTTGTGGAGGTTATTTTGTTTTTAGACATTATAAATTGGAAAAACCTACATTGATAGCATGTAATACAGTTGATAGGGCTATTGAAGTTTATAAAAATTTAAAAGAGAAAGGATTTAATGTTCTTTTGATTCATGGTAGATTCACTTATGGAGATAGGGAAGAACTTGAAAAGAAAGTCAAAAATAACTTGGATTCTTATGATTTTGTTGTTGCTACTCAAGTTATTGAGGTTTCACTCGATATAAGTTTCAATTCAATTTTAACTGAACCTGCACCATTAGATGCTTTAATTCAAAGGTTTGGAAGGGTAAATAGGCACGGATGGAAGAATGGAATTATCAAGGACGTTCATATATTAACAGAAGGTTCTGAAAAGGATAAATATGTATATAAAAAATGGATGGTAGAGAATTCTTTGAAAGTTCTTCAAGAATTAGATGGTGAGTATTTAAGAGAGTCAAAAATTCAAGAACTTATAGATGAAGTTTATAGAAATCCCAAAGAAATTATAGATGAAATATTAAAAACCAAAAATACTTCAATTGACCTCTTCAATGAATTAACACCACTATATAAAAGTAGAGATGAAAATAAATTCTATGAACTCTTTAAAGGTTTGGAAGTTGTGCCGATAAAATACTCTGGCAAAGTTCAAGAGTTAGCAGATAAAGGAAGGCACATAGAAATTTATCGCTATTTAGTACCATTATCTATTAGCAAATATTATGGAATCCTTTCAAAATTTGGGAATATATTTACTTATGATAAAAAACTCCATGTTATGTTTGCTAATCTTCACTATGATGAGAACCTTGGACTGCTAACTGACAATATGGATATGGATGAAGAAGATTGGATATTGTAAAAATTGGTGAAATTATGTATTATGATGAATATATTGAAAAAGAACTTTTAATTAGAGGAATTGAAATAAACTATCTCTTTGTCTGTAAAACGAAGTTATGGTATTTTGCAAAGGGAATAACAATGGAACATGAGAGTGATTTTGTTGATTTAGGAAAATTTTTGCATGAGAAGAGTTATTTTGGGGAGGAGAAGGAGGTTTTAATAGGAACTATAAATATTGACTTCATTAAGAAAAAGGACATTGTTGAAATTCACGAGGTTAAAAAAAGTAAGACAATGGAGAAGGCACATGAAATGCAGGCATTATATTATATTTACTATTTAAAAAGATATGGTATTAAAGCAAAGGTAATTCTTAACTATCCAAAACTTAGAGATACTAAGGAAATAATTTTAGATGGAAGAGAAAAAGAGGTTGAAGAAGCAATAAAAGAGATTGAAAAAATAAAGTCAATGTCTAATCCACCAAAACCAAAGAAATCCAAAATTTGCAAAAAATGTGCATATTATGAGTTATGTTGGATTTAAGTGGGGGAGATTATGAGGAAAAAATCTCTAACCTTACTATCTGATGGCTATCTTTTTAGGAAAGAAAATACACTATATTTTGAAAATGCTAATGGAAAGAAACCTTTAGCAGTTGAAGGAATTTATGACATCTATATCTATGGAAAAGTAAGCATAAGTTCTCAAGCACTACATTATTTAGCACAAAAAGGCATCACTTTGCATTTCTTTAACCATTATGGATATTATGATGGGAGTTTTTATCCGAGGGAGTCTCTCCATTCTGGAGATTTAGTTGTAAAACAGGCGGAGCATTATTTAAATCATGAAAAAAGATTAAATCTTGCAAAACTCTTTGTTATTGGTGGGGCAAAAAATATGGAAAAAAATCTGTCAAAATTTGGTATTAAGGTTAAATTTGATGAATTTTTAGAGGAACTTAATTATGCAAATAAAATTACTGAGGTTATGAATATTGAAGGAAGAATTAGAAGTGAATACTATAAACTATGGGATGAGACTTTGCCAGATGAATTTAAAATCATCAAAAGAACAAGAAGACCTCCTCAAAATGAGATGAACGCTTTAATAAGTTTTTTAAATTCTCGTTTATATCCAACAATAATAAGTGAACTTTACAACACTCAACTAACTCCAACGATAAGCTATCTTCACGAGCCAAGAGAGAGAAGGTTTTCTTTGGCGTTAGATTTAAGCGAAATTTTTAAACCAATAATTGCCGATAGAATAGCAAACAGATTAGTTAAGCAGGGTATTATTCAGAAAAAGCATTTTAGAGACGATTTAAATGGAATACTGTTAAATGATAATGGTAAAAAGATAGTTCTAAAAGCATTTAATGAGGAGATGGAAAAGAGTGTTAAACATCCAACATTAAAAAAGAATGTTACAAAAAAGAGATTGATAAGGTTAGAATCTTACAAGTTGATTAAGCATTTAGTTGGACAAAAAGATTATGAGCCATTGATAGCTTGGTTTTAAATGAAACATTACTAAAAATGTTTCATTAGAACATACAATATATCATTTTTAATTCCAATTAAACTTTATTTTGTCTTAACATATTGATATTTTTGTTACTTTTTAATGCATTTAAAAATTTTTCTTTGGTATTAAAAAGTTTCCCATTTGAAATAGATGTAACTATACCTATTGAAGTTACAC
>JALVUY010000029.1 GCA_027023665.1 Methanocaldococcaceae archaeon | reverse complement strand
AAGCTACCTTTAAAATATACATCATATTAGCACCGATTGTTTTAAATAATTTAAATTAAAATTTAGTTTAAATTTAAAAATTTTTAAAATAAAAAGATTTATAATGATGGCATAAACTTAATTGAAAAAACAAAAAACTAAATGTGATAGTTATGTTTAGACCAGAGGAAATTATTGAAACTGTGAAAATGATAAGAATGGAAAACTTAGATGTAAGAACAGTTACATTGGGCATAAGTTTGAGAGACTGCATATCAAAAGATTTGGATGAATTAAAAGAAAATATCTATAATAAAATTACTACTTCTGCTGAGAATTTGGTAGAAACAGCCAATAGAGTATCTGAGAAGTATGGAATTCCTATTGTAAATAAAAGAATAGCAGTTACTCCTATATCTCTGATTATTGGTGGAGCAATTAAAGATTTGGACAGTGAGGAAAAAATAAATGCCTGTGTAGAAGTCGGTGAAATCTTAGACAAGGCGGCAAAGAAAGTTAAAGTAGATTTCTTAGGAGGATATTCCGCCTTAGTTCATAAGGAAGCCACTAAGGAAGATATTGCATTAATCAATTCAATTCCATTTATGATGGAAAAAACTGAAAGAGTTTGCTCTTCAGTAAATGTTGCTTCAACGAAAACTGGAATTAATATGGATGTTGTAAAAATTATGGGAGAAATTATTAAAGAGACAGCATTTAGAACAAAAGATGGAATTGGTTGTGCTAAGTTGGTAGTGTTTGCCAATGCTCCGGAGGACAATCCATTTATGGCTGGAGCCTTTCATGGTGTTGGAGAGGGAGATTTAGTTATAAATGTCGGTGTCTCTGGTCCAGGAGTAGTTAGAGCAGTAGTAGAAAAACTTCCAGATGCCGACTTTGGAACATTGGCTAATGAAATTAAAAAAGTGGCATTTAAAATTACAAGAGTTGGAGAGTTAATTGGAAGAGAAGTTTCTAAGGAGTTGGGGGTTAAATTTGGAGTTGTCGATTTATCCTTAGCCCCTACTCCCGCAAGAGGAGATAGTATAGCCAACATATTGGAGGCAATGGGTTTAGAGAAGTGTGGAACTCATGGTTCAACAGCGGCTTTGGCTTTGTTAAATGATGCTGTTAAGAAAGGAGGAGCTATGGCAGCTTCGTATGTAGGAGGGCTAAGTGGAGCATTTATTCCAGTGAGTGAAGATAGTGGAATGGTTGAGGCAGTTATATCTGGTGCATTAAGTTTAGAGAAGTTAGAGGCTATGACATGCGTTTGTTCAGTTGGAATTGATATGGTGGCAATTCCTGGGGACACTCCAGCATCAACTATTTCAGCAATTATAGCAGATGAAATGGCTATTGGAGTTATAAATAATAAAACAACTGCTGTAAGAATAATCCCAGTTCCAGGAAAAAAACCTGGAGATGTAGTAGATTATGGTGGTTTATTAGGAAAAGCTCCAATTATGGAAGTTAGTAAATTTTCTTCTGAGAAGTTTATTAAAAGAGGGGGTAGAATTCCTGCACCATTACAATCATTGACTAATTAATAAAATATCTCTCTTAATTCTTTAAAGATTCTGTTTTTATCTTTTTTAATTAATTCATCAAGGATGTATATATTATATTCTCTAAAAATATCCTCCTTTTTTAGATTTCCATGAAATTCTTTTGTTGATGCTAAAATTCCATAATCTACATTTAAAATTTTTAAAACTCCGTATAGTTTTAAAATTGCATTTACATTAATATATCTATTTTTACACTCAAATATAACCATTTTATCTTTACTTTCAACGAACAAATCAATCTCTGTAAAGCTATTTCCTTTATAAAATACATCTAAGTTTCTAACAATTTTTGCCTCTTGATTATTTTCTTTAAAAAATTCTACTAATGTGTAATAAACTAAAAGTTCAAATAATGTT
Source organism: Methanocaldococcaceae archaeon (assembly GCA_027023665.1). GTDB lineage: Archaea > AGJL01 > Methanococci > Methanococcales > Methanocaldococcaceae > Methanocaldococcus. The sequence goes on along the minus strand of JALVUY010000029.1, from coordinate 2,947 downwards.
CCAGAGCTTAAGCAACAAAAGTTTTCAAAATCTTTTTTTATCTCATTTAAAAGGTTTAAAAAGTAATTGTCATTTTCTCTAATTTTTTCAACAACCTCCTTATTTCCACATTTATTAATTTTTGGTAAATCAAAGTTATTTAAAATTGCCTTTCTATATCTTATTTTTGATAGAGCCATATTAAAGAGTTTGTAAATGTTGTCATCATCCTCTATGTAAATTAATCCCTTTAACATATAGTCGTTTATTTTAATCTTAAACTCTCTCTCGTTTTTTAATATTACCTTAACCATGCTTCAACTCCTTTATTGTATTTATATTTTTAAAGATTTTTTTAGATTTATCTAAGTCTTCAGCCTTTATATATAGAGGATTTAAGTGAGATATAAAATATCTTAAAGATAAGTTACTATCTTCCATTAGAATTTTATTTAGAATATGTAAAGAACTTCTTCTATATAAAGCAAATAGTGGCTCTATATAACCATTCTCATGTTTTGGAACTATGCACAAGTTATCTTTTTTAGATATTTTTATATAAGAGATTAACTTTATTATAGATTCTTTTGTTATATATGGACAATCACACGGCAAAACAATAAACCACTCTGTATTTAAAGCTCTCATACCGCACAAAATTCCCATAAGAGGGCCTTTATTTTCAATCAAGTCAAAAGATATTATGCACTTATATTTATTTAAATATTCTTTTTCTTTATCTAAATCTATAGAATTTTTTGCAAAAACTGTAACATAAGGAATATTTAAACTTTTTAAAACATCTGATGGATAATTTATAAGATACTTTCCATTAAAAATCCTAAATGGTTTTTTTCCACCAATTCTCTCTCCCTTACCACCAGACAAAATTATTCCTCCAATGATACTCCCACCCAGAATGTTAAAAAACTTTAATAACCTTTTGACAATTATGATAATAAGGATTTATTGTTAATGTAGGTTAATCGTTGTAAGTTGTAATTAGTTAAGTATTATTCTTAATTTATACTTAATTTATATAAATGGTGATGATTATGAGCACAACAGCAGTAAAGGTAAAAAATTTAACAAAAAAATATGGGGATTTTAAAGCATTAGATAATGTCTCTTTTGAAGCAAAAAAGGGAGAGATTTTAGGAATTGTTGGAAAAAGTGGAGCAGGAAAAACTACTCTAATTAGGATTTTAAGAGGTACCTTAGATTACGATGAGGGAGAAGTAGAAATATTGGGTAGAAAAGACAACTTTAAGGAGGTAACTGCTATTCATTTACAGAGAAATTTTGCACTATGGGCAGAGCCTGTAATTAATAACATCATAAGAAAACTTTACGCCATAAGAAACAAATCTGATGAATTATTGCCAATGGAAGAGGAATGGGAAGAGTATGAAAAAGATGCCTTAGAGATATTAAAATTAGTTGGTTTAGAACATAAAAAGGATGCTTTTGCAAACATACTAAGTGGTGGTGAAAAACAAAGGCTAATATTAGGTAGACAGATAGCTAAAATTTATGAAAAGGGAGAGGGAGTTTTATTATTGGATGAACCAGCAACAATGGCTTGTCCAGCATCTAAGCAGAAACTATTAGATGTAATTAAAAACATTAGAGATAAGTTAAATATAACTGTGATTATAACCTCCCATTTGCCAGAAGTGCATAGATATCTTTGTGATAGATTGATATTATTGGAAGATGGAAGAGTAAAAAAAATTGGAGATGTTGAAGAAGTTTTAAATGAGTTTTTGAAAGATATGAAGCCACCTTATATAAGAACTCCTAAAATAAAAGACAATGATATAATAAAAGTAGAAAATGTTGCTAAAAGATATTATGTTATTCATGGAGGAGAAACCCTAAACTTAAAAAATATCTCCTTTAAGGTTAAAGAGGGTGAAATAGTATCTATTATTGGGCCTAGTGGTGTTGGAAAAACTGTAATTATGAGATTGATGGCTGGTTTAGAATTACCTAATGAAGGAAGAATTATTGTTGATGGAGTTGATATAACCAAATATGGATGGGAAAGAATAGAACTTAGAAAGAGAATAGGAATTATGCATCAAGAGTTTTCTTTGCCTTACTATCAAACAGTTGAAAATTTATTAAAATATAGATTGGGATTAAAAGGAGAAAAAGCCATTGCTCATGCAAAAGTAAAGGCAGAAGAACTTGGCATTTCTCCAAAGATTGTAGATGCAATTTATCAATTAATTGATGTCCCAGAGGCAGAGAGAATTTCAAAACTTGAAAAAATGGGTTTAACAGAGGATATAATTTATAAACTATTCCCTCCAATTGTTGAAGATTTTAAGCCAGATGAAATTTTAGAGGCGTTAGATTTAGGTAAGGACATTTTAAAGAAAAAAGTTTCTGAACTTAGTGGAGGGCAAAAGGTTAGAGTGGCTATGGCTTTACAGTTAATAACTAAGCCAAAGATTTTATTCTTAGATGAGCCTTTTGGAGATTTAGATCCAATAACATTAAGAGATGTTGCAAACTATTTAAAGAAAATAAATGAGAAATTTGGCACAACAATAGTTTTAGTCTCCCACTGTGTAGATTTTATTAAAGAAATTAGTGATAGAGCAATACTCATAGATGAAAATAAATTAGTTATGGAAGGTGATCCAGAAGAAGTTTGTGAGGAATTTATAAAAAGGAGTAATGCAAGGTTTATACGGCCATAGGGGGCGGAGCCCCCTATTGGTATACACCGCATAGAGGGAAACCCTCTATTGCTATACACCCTAACACCTCTGCCTTTGGCAGAGGTGTAAATTTTGGGTATTCCAATAGGGCGGAGCCCTATGGTTCGGGATACCCCCCATTATTTTGTCTTTTTTATTTTAATTTTTTATTTACTATAAGCCCCTCTCTCGCTAAAAATTGTTATTTTTTGATTTAAAGGATTTTAATTTGAAATTTTTAGATTTTATTAGATTTT
>JALVUY010000028.1 GCA_027023665.1 Methanocaldococcaceae archaeon | reverse complement strand
GGGTATATATTACTTACCGTTTTCTTACTATTAGTCCCTGCATATGGAGAAAGTGTTGATGACTATAAATACAGATTAGGAGACATTAACAAGGATGGCTCAGTAAATATCGCTGATGTCGTATACTTGTTTAAGCATTTAAATGATGTTCCAGTATACGATGGTGACTTAAACGCAGATGATAGCGTAGATATTGCAGATGTTGTGTATCTATTTGTTCATTTACAACAGTTGAGTGCACCAATTCACTACGCTAAATTATTAAAAGTAACCTACTATGATAAAAATGGAAATATCGTTAATCCATACAATGGAGAGCCATACGCATATAAAATCGTTGTAGATGCCACAGGACAAAGATTCTTACTAAAAAATGAAAGTGAGCCAATTCCAGCATGGGCTAAAGGAAAATACGATAAAGTAATTAATGTTCCATTAAAAAGAGTAGTAGTAATGAGTTCAACAGAGATTGCCTTAATGGAACCATTAAACGATGATGGTTCAGTGATTGCCTCAGTGAAAGGAATAATGTGGGGTCATATGTATAAGTGGTACTTTGATAATATCAAGGAAGGTTTAGAAAATGGTTCAATAATTGATGTAGGTCCAACATACAATCCTAATTGGGACTTAATCGTTAATCTTTCACCACAAGTCATATTTGTCTATCCTGGATATGATGGAGATAGAATAATTGCAAAATGTAAGGAGTTAAACTTAACATATGTTGCAGATGCTGAATACTTAGAAGATTCCTACCTTGCAAGATGTGAATGGGTAAAGCTATTTGCAGCATTCTATAATAAAGAAAATGTAGCAAAAGAATACTTCACAAGAATCGAGAAAAATGCATTAAATGTTAAAAGAATTGTAAGTAAAAGTGATACAAGACCATTAGTGGCATGGGGTAAGAATTATCCATCATATGGAGGAACTTATGTTCCAAAAGCTCAGTCATATGTTGCTAAGGGTATAGAGTTCTGTGGAGGAGATTATATATTCAAGGATCTCCCAGGAACAGGCAGTGCATGCATAGATTATGAGACCTTTGCAGAGAGGGCAAAAAATGCAGATATTTGGGTAGTGCCTTCAAGTACTACTTGGTTAACAACATTCAAAGAAGATGATCCAGGGTATGAATACTTCAAGGCAGTTAGAGATGGAAGATTATTCTGTATAAGTGACGACTACTGGCAACTTGGATTAATGAATACTGATCAAGTATTAGAAGATTTAGCAACAATCATCCATCCAGAGCTATTCAAAGGAAGAACTACTCACTTCTTCTTAAGATACTATCCAGATAATAATACAGCAGTACCATATACAGCAGGATAAGAAATACTAATAAAAATAAAAATATATATTAAAAATTTCCTGCCTAATATCTTTCCTATTCTTTTTCATATCTTTTATTTAGAAAATTAAATTTTTAAAAGGTGAGTATCGATGAAATGGAAGATGATATTATTACCAATCTTAATTTTGAGTTTTATAGCAGGTGTTTATGGAGAGAATATAACTGTAGAGTTAGTTCCATCAAATTTGACAGTTACATTAGGAGAGAGTTTTAATTTAACATTGAAAGTAGAAAATATCCCAAATGGAACAATATCTAATGGTTATGAGAATTACTCTGGATACTGTGGAGGTTTTGAGACATACATTTATTATGACCCATCTGTACTAAATATAAGCCAAAATGATGTGATTTTAAGTGATATAGCCAATGGTGCATCTTTAAAAAATGTAAGTGTCGAAAATGGAATAATATCAATAAAATTAGCATGGTTGAGTAACTATCCTTCTGGAAACTTTACAATCGCTACTTTAAAGTTTAAGGCAATAAAACCATCAGATAATGCAACAGTTTCTTTACAAAATACTGTAGTATCTACTTCAGATGGCCATAGTTACAGTACAATAGGAGTAAATGTAATTTTAAAGAATGCTCAGATAAAAATTATTGAAAAACCTATTGCTGATCTGATAGTTCCTAAAGTTATAAGAGCAGAACTTGGAGACAATATAACAATTCCAGTAATTGTAGCTCCTAAAGAAAATGAAACTGTAAAGTTAATTGAAGGATATTTATCATATGACAAAAACTTCTTAAAACCAATAAGTGTTAAGTCAGATGTAGGGACAGTTTTCTTCAACAGCTCAAGTGGTTTCTTTAAAATAGATAACATAAATCAATCTAACAATTTCACAGTAAATATTACTTACAATGTAATAAATGTTGGTAATACAACAGTAAAATTAGATAATGTCTATATGGAAGACACAAATGGAAGTTTTGTAAGTGGTATTACTTCCAATGCTACTGAAATAGTAATTCCTGGACCAGATTTAGTTTGTGAAATTGTTCCAGTGTCTTTAAAAGCTTATGAAAACAATACTATTCCTGTAGTCGTAAAGAATATAGGAGAGAGAAATGTAACAAACAATTTCACAGTTACCTTGTATGCAGATACATTTGAGGTAAATTCATGTATAGTTAACGGATTAGATGTTAATCAAACTAAGGAGGTAAACTTTACATTCATGCCTACTGAAGAGAAAAACTATACACTTGTCGCTGTAGTTGATACAAACAACAATGTAAAAGAGATTAACGAATATAATAACAAATATGTTTGTAATTTATATGCTGTAGAATTACCAATTAGTGTCAATATAATATCTTCAACAAACTTAACAAAAACAGAATATACCTTCGAAGTAAATATTACACTAAACAATATAACTCCTGAAAGACCTGCAAAGGCTATACAAGGAGTTTTAACATATAATCCAAATGTAGTAGAGTGTACAAACTTCACATTCTTGATAAATCCTTCTGAAGTAAATGGAACATTCTTAGAAAATGTAACATACGAAAAAGGAAAAGTATTATTTAAATTAATGGATGGAAATATTAACCATTCAATAGCTATAGCTACTGCTAAATTCAAAGCAATAGATGTGGGTAATTTAAATATTGGCTTATCCGATGTAGTAGTCTCTGATATAAATGGATATAAATTCCATAAGGTATTTACTAACAATATAAATATCATAGTTCAGGGTCCAAACCTTAAAATAGTTAATCTGAGTGTTCCAAATCCTTCAAAATATAGAGTACCAACAACAATAAATGTTACAATAACAAACAATGGACACCAAGATGTAAATAAATCATTTAATGTTGCATTGTATGTAGATACAGAAGAAATTGGAGAAGTAACTGTTAATGGGCTAAATATTAGCCAAGTTAAAACAGTAACCTTCAATTGGACTCCAAATGATATACATACTTATACAATAGTTGCAGTAGTAGATCCAAACAATGTAATTAAAGAAGAAAATGAAAGTGATAATAAGATAGTTAAAGAAGTAAAAGTTATTGAAATTCCAGTATGGGTTTCAATATACAACACAACCCCAGTAATAAACGGAACATTTAATGCTACAATAGAGGTTAAAGGTATCGAAGATAAAAGACCTTGTGGAGGTTATGAAGGTATCTTAATTCTTAAAAACTTAAAAATTGAAAATATACAACTACTTGGACCAGAGTCCTGTACAAACTATACTATAAACAATAATGAGTTAATGTTTATGGGATACAATTTCACAGAGTCAGGAACATTTAAAATAGCAAATATAACATTTAAAATAGTCGATGAAAACAATAGCTACTCAGCAATTTTGAAGAATATAATCTTATCAGACAAAGATGGGTATAGATTCAAGAAGATATTTGTTAACAACACTATATTAAATAAAGAATTAGAAGATGCTCTTAAAGGATTACAAATTGAAGCAGATGTACTTGATAAAATAAATATTGATAATATTAAATTAGAGTCTGCAGGTAACATTAATATAACAATATTACCTGTTAATATTAGAAACAAAACTGACGAAATAACAATTCCAAAAGTTAGTGACAATATTTCAGTAAATATTACAGATGATGTCTTATCAACAATAACCTCAATTTATTATGAAGCTGAAACCTTAGATGAACTTACAAAGTTTATAGATAACGAAAACAAATTTAATGAAACTTTAGATAAGATCGTTGAAGAAGTTAAACCGGTATTATGTGTAGGATATAACATAACAAATATAACAAAAGAAGAGCCAAAGAAAATAGATAATAAATTAATATCAACTATAAAATTAAAAGTAGAAAATACATCCAATAAAGGATTCATAATTATAAGAATGCCTATTGGTAAGTTAAATGTTGAAAATATCATTGTAAATAATGGAACTGAAAACATAACATTAAAAGAAAATGACATAAACAGTAAAATAGGATGGTATAGAATACTCAATGAGGGAGTATTAGAAATAACCTTACTTAAAGATCCTGAGGTTAATATAGAGCTTGCTGCAACACTACCAGTAACAACTACAACAACCTACAGTAGTGGAGGAGGATATATCTTAACAGGAGGAGCATATAACAATATTCCATATCCAGATGTAGCGAAAGACATAAAATCGTTAAAGATTAGAGAAATAGTACATAATTCATTAGTAGTAGTAGGATCAGAAATTGATTTGAACTTATCAGCGAAATATCTCAAGGTTGTAAATGAAATTAACATGACAAAGAAACCTACAGAAATAAACAAAGATATGATAATAATAGGAGGGCCAATAGCGAATCCAGAAGCTAAGAAGTATATGTGGGTATTCCCAGTCAAAGTAACAAATAACTACCCAGGAAGACATAAAGGTGTTATAGAAAAACAAATAATAAACGGACATTTAGTTATTCTCTTAGCAGGTTCTGACAGATGGGGAACAAAGGCAGCAGTAGAATACTTTAAACAATTAGATAATATTCCAGACGAACCTATATTCG
>JALVUY010000027.1 GCA_027023665.1 Methanocaldococcaceae archaeon | reverse complement strand
GTTACTAATACTATAAAAACTTTTCTTTAAATGTAAAATATGATTATATACATATACAAATATAAAGAAATAAAATAAAAAAATAATAAAAAATAGACAAATTAGAAATAAAAATAATAAGTTACCATAAATTGTTGCTAAGAAACTCTGCTTTAGGGCGGTGATGAATTCAGATGAAATCTTTCAGATTTCATTACTCTCCTTGCGAAGCAAGGAGATAGGGGAGGTGGGTGAGTTTTATATACTCGAAATTAATTGATTATTTTATGAGGGCGGTCTGACCCCGCCTGATGATCCAACCTGCCCTGTGACCCATCGGCGACGATGGGTAGTAGGGTGTTCCCTATGGGAACCTCCGCCCCTTTAGGGCAGAGAGGAGGTCAGTTCTTCCTCTTCCACATTCTTGGGTAAGTTCCTCTATCCATAAAAACTCTTTCTATATCTACAGCAACACCTTTATCAGCCTTTAATATTTCTTTTGTGCTCATTAAAGCCTTTCCAACGCCAATAGCTTCCCCTTTTAGAGTTTCAACTAATACAATATCCCCCTTCCCAATACCTTTACTTAACTTAGAGATTCCTCTAACATAAACATCTGCTCCATGGCATATTGCATCTACTGCTGAATCTTTAACAACAACTTTTTTTAAATGCCTTAAACCATACTCCATAGGTTTAATTATCCTTCTTAACTCTTCCTCATCACCATCTTCCTTCCAAAAATGATAAGCATCTAATAGATCATGTAAATATACAGCATCTTTTTCTTCAAAACATCCACTTTTAGTTCTCCTTAGTTCTTGCATATGTGCAGATGTCCCTAAAGCCTCTCCAATATCTTCACATAGTTTTCTTATATATGTTCCAGATTGGCATTTAACTCTAAATAGGACATCTCTCCCCTCTTTATCTAATAATTCTAATTCATAAATCTTCCTTATCCTTAATCTTCTTTTAACTGCCGCCTTTAATGGAGGTCTTTGATAAATTTTGCCAGTGAATTCTTTAAATACTCTTAATATATCATCTTCTGAAGCATCCCTATGTAAATGCATCAAACAAACATACTCCTTTGGAGGTAAATGCCACATAGGAATTGTTTTTGTCGCTCTCTCTAATGCCACTGGCAAAACACCAGTAACCTTTGGATCTAATGTCCCACCGTGTCCTGCCTTATTTAAATTCAATATTTTTTTTACCCAAGTAGAAACCTCGTGAGATGTTGGGCCCCTCGGTTTATCTATTACAACTACTCCATACTTTATTAAATCCTCTATCTTTCTCTCATAAGGATCAGAGCCATACTCCCAATTAGTTTCTGATTCTTCTCTTACTATTAATTCATCCTCAACCTTTGTTTTTTTACTCAAAATCTCACCACTACTTATAACTCTTTACAAATTTAAAAAACCTTACAAATCCTACTAAGACACCAACAAATAAACCTATAACCACATAAACCATATTGTTAGTATCTTTCCCTATAATATAACCAACCATAATACCCATAACAATACAAAATACAAATTCAAAGGCAATGTCTCTAAACTTCATAGTCATCAGTTATATTTATTTTTATTTTGATTATTAATAATTAGCATTTTTTATTGGAGGTGTAACTATGAATAAGAATCTATTGATGAAAAAAATTGGGGAAAATATAGATAATTTAATACAAAACAATCCTCCAAAGAGAAGTTTAGGGGACTTAATTCCATTGTCAATATTTCAAGCGGTTATAATAGGTATTTTAACTACTGGCTGTGGTATTGAGGCGATAATATACAACATAGGTAAAGATATTGGAAAGAATGTAATATCAAATTATATTAATGGAAATAGTTTAAATGAAATATTAGAGGAATTTGCTGAAATCTTAAAAAAGGCAAAGATTGGAAAATTAGAAATTGAAAAAATAAATGAAGAAGAAAATGAAATAATTTTAATATTAAAGGAGTGTGTTTCTTGCTACAATGCCCCAAATGTTGGGACTACACTGTGTCATTTTGAGGCAGGATTAATAAGTGGAACCTTAGAGAGGATACTAAAAAGAAAAGTTAAAGTTATTGAAACGAAGTGTTGTGGAAAGGGGGATGAATATTGTGAATTTTATGTAAAAATTGGAGAAAAAATTTATTGGTAAATGCATAGTGGTGAAATAATGAACCTTGACGAACTTGATTTAAAAATTTTAAAGATTTTGCAAGAAGATGGAAGAAAATCATATAGAGAAATAGGAAGACAGTTAAAAATTAGTGAGGGAACAGTTAGAGCGAGAATAAAAAAGATGAAAGAAAAAGGAATAATAAATGGATTTTATGTATCCATAAATCCACATAAATTAGGAAAAGATATTATAGCAATTTTAGGACTTTATTTAAAACCTTGCGAAGTTAAAAAAACCCTTGAAATTTTGAAAGGTTATGATGAAATAATTCAAATTTATCAAACTACTGGGGAATACGATGCTGTATGTTTGGCTGTTCTTGAAGATATGGAAGAATTAGGAAAATTTTTAAGTGAAAAAATATACCCTCTTGTTAATGTAAATGGCTGTAAGGTTACTCTTGTTCTTAATATCATAAAAGAGGGTCATAAAATTCCAATATAAATTATGTTTAAAATATTAAAAAAAATAAAAAAATATTACTCAAAATTTAAAATAGAAAGTTTTAAAAACCCCTCTTTTTTAATACGCAATTCTATACATTTTATTGAAGAAGTTTCAGTTTTACAAAGTATTTTTTACGAATTTTTACTTTTTTAATAAATAACAATCAATAATACTACGCATTGCGTAATTTACTATAATATATAGTTTGTAGTTTAAAATATATTTGTAATGATTAATCATTATAAATTATAAATTATGGTGAAATTAATGGTTGTTGAAAATATAATTGAAGGAGCAAAAAAAGTATTGAATTTAACAAAAGAATCTTTAAAAAATGTGGAAAACAAGAAAGTTGGTTATAAAGGAACTAACTATAATCTTCCTTTAATATATGGACTCTTAGGAAAAAAAGTCAAAGATATTAACGAGTTGAGAGAGTTAATTAATTCTCTTGAAATTAAAGAAGAAAAGACATTGGAAAACGCTCTCGATGCTGGAGTAGTAACTTTAATATGTGCTGAAGCGTTAGAGGCATTAAAATATGCTACTGAGGAACAACCACATAAAGAGCCGTATGTTGGATTTATCCCAGATGAAACTTTAAGAAGTTTAGGAGTTCCACTCGTAGAAGGAAAAATACCAGCAATTTTAGTTGTTATTGGAAAGGTTGGAGATAAAGAAAAATTAAAAAAATTAATTGATGACATTAGGAAAAGAAATATTTTAGCATTATTTGTTGGAGAAATAGTTAAGGAAATGGACGAGGCGGGAATAGAATACGGATTTGATAAGTTATTAATTCCACTTGGAGAAACTATAACCTCAGCCGCTCATGCGGCAAATCTTGCTATAAGGGCCCCTTTAATTTTTGGAGGTATTGAACCAGGAAATACAGAGGAAATAATTGATTACTTAAAAAATAGAGTTCCAGCAGTTGTTATTGCATTAGGAGATATTGATGACATAACACTTTCTGCAGGGGCTGGATGTATAAAGGCAGGAATTCCAGTAATAACAAACAATCCAGTTCCAACTATTGAAGGGGCTTTGGAAAGTTCAGATATTGAGAATATTGTTGAAAATGCTTTAAAAATGAAAGGTATTGAAGTTAAGGTTACTGAATTTGATATTCCAGTATCCGTAGGTCCGATGAACGAAGGAGAGAGAGTTAGAGGCCCAGATATGTATGTTGAGTTAGCAGGACCAAAGAGTTATGGCTGTGAGGTAGTTTTAGTTAAAGATAATGTTGAAGATGGTGTTGAGATTATAGGAAAAGATTTGGATGAGATGGAAGAGAAAGGTAGATATCCATTTGCAATAGTTGTTGAAGTATCTGGAGAAAAATTGGAAAAGGATTTAGAGGGGGTTTTAGAAAGGAGGGTTCATGAATTTTTAAACTATATTGAAGGAGTTATGCACTTAAATCAAAGAGACCAAATTTGGATTAGAATAAATAAAAATTCATATGACAAAGGTTTAAGATTAAAACATATAGGATATGTTATTCAAAAATTGTTTAAAGAACACTTCCCAATAATTGAAAAATGCAAAGTTACTATAGTAACTGACGAAAATAAAGTTAAAGAAATCCTCGAAGAGGCAAGAAAGATATATGCTGAAAGAGATGCCAAAGCCAGAAAGTTGAGAGATGAAGATGTAGATGTATTTTATGGCTGTGTAATGTGTCAGAGTTTCGCCCCAACTCATGTTTGTATTATAACCCCTGATAGGCCATCCTTATGTGGTAGTATAAGTTATTTAGATGCAAGGGCAGCAGCGAAGATAGATCCTAACGGACCAATATTTGAAGTTCCTAAGGGAGAGTTAATAGATGAAAAATTGGGAGTATATTCTGGAGTTAATGAAGTAGTTAGAGAAAGATCACAAGGGGCTATTGAAGAAGTATCTCTACATAGTGCCTTAGTCAATCCTTGCACATCCTGTGGTTGTTTCGAGGCAATCGTATTTTACATTCCAGAAGTGGATGGATTTGGTGTAGTTCATAGAAACTTTAGAGGAGAAACTCCTTATGGTTTGCCATTCTCTTCACTCGCTGGACAGTGTAGTGGAGGTAAGCAAGTTCCTGGATTCGTTGGAATTGCCATAGAGTATATGAGATCCCCTAAATTTTTGCAGGGAGATGGAGGATGGGAGAGAATAGTGTGGTTACCAAAAGAATTAAAGGAAAGAGTAAAAGACTCTATTCCAGAAGAGTTGTATGATAAAATCGCTACCGAGGAGGATGTTTCTAATA
>JALVUY010000026.1 GCA_027023665.1 Methanocaldococcaceae archaeon | reverse complement strand
GAAAGATAGAGCTTGATACAGATTTAGATAAAGTTAGATAAAGTTAAATATCTTTATTAAGATTTTTCAAGATAGTCTGGTTTAATTATATTTATTTTTTTAATTGATAATTAGTCCTAATGGTGAGTTTTATTATGAACTGTGAAAAAATAGTGAAATTAAAATCAATATTAAAAGAACTTGGTATAGATACTGCAAAAGAGTTAGAGGAAAATGTTGATTTGCAGTATTTGTATTTAAAAAATCTCCAAAAAAATCTTAAAGATGATGAACTATTTATTAAATTGGTTATTCTCAATGCATTGGTTAGTTATCAACTTTCATCAACGGGAGAACTCTGGTGGAAAGAATTTTTAAATTATTGGCCAAATAAAGAGATTAAAGAAGATATTTTTAAAGAATATAAAGATTTTTTATTAAATTGTAAAAGTAATAGAAGACTTTTAAATATAAAAATAAAAAGAATTGATAAGATAAAACCTTTCTTAGAAAATCTAAATATTGAGAATATCAAAGAATATTACCAAAATATGAATGTTTTTAGGAATCATATAGCAAATCAATTAATAACAAAAAAAGAATCTAAGACAGTAGTATTTACAGTTAAAATGTTTGGATATGCTTCGAGAATATCGTTTAATAAATTCATCCCCTACCCTATGGAAATAGAAATACCAAAAGATAGCAGAATTGAAAAATATACAAAAAAATTCACCAACGAAGATCCTATAAAATTTTGGAAAAAAATTGGTAAGGAAACTAATATTCCTCCACTTCACATAGATTCTATTCTTTGGCCTGTCCTCGGAAAATCTTATGAAGTTAGAGAAAGATTAAAAAAATACTGTAAAAAATCAGATTTAATTTTTAAGTTAGTGGATTTATAAGATTAGTTACTCAACTCTTAAATGTTTTGTTTTACTGTCATCTGGAATGTATCTTAAAATTTTATTTGGCCTTAAACCATACAATAAAGCCCTATCTGTGTAATTTAAAATAATATTCATCAAATCATTTGCTTTTATATATAAACTTCCCTTTGCACAGGCCCTTTCATTAAATTCCTTAACATCATCTCTCCTAACATTCTTTCCAACTATTGCTATTGGAACACTCTCCCCAGAGTGGATTAAGTTCCCAACAGAAGGAGTAGAGTGATCTCCAGTAATAATAATTAAATCGTCCTCTAAACTCAATAATGGCTCTAAACATGCGTCAATTTTCTCAATAACTTCCTTTTTAAATTCTGGATTTTTTGTGTGGGCAGCTTCATCTATCTCCTTAGTATGGATGTGGATGAAATCATAATCTAAATCAACTGCCATCTCAACTGCCTTTTTAAAATCTCCACATTCAACATAATCCATTCCTAAAAACTTAGCCAAACCTCTAAAAACTGAACTATTTGCAATAACAATCCCTCTCATTCCCCACCTTTCACTAAATGGCTCTACTTTCTTATATTTCCCAGCCCATTTTGTTAATAGCATGTTTGCCTTTTGTTTTCCAATTTTTGCCCTTTTTCTATTTATATCATGGTTATCCAATTCTTTAAAACACTTTATTAAGTATTCATTTAACGCCTCTGCTGTAGATTTTGCTTTATTATACTCTATTTTACTATCACAAAGTTCTTTTACTGGACAGATTTTCATAACATGCCTATCTTTATAAAATGGGTCACTATCTGAAATTTTGTCAGAAATCCAACCATTTTCTTCTCTAACTATTAAAATGCAATGAGTATCATAAGAATATTTTAACTCAAACCCATAACCATTGACATAGTTTGGCAAACTATCTATAAGTTTTTCTATTTCCTCTTTTGTTATGTTTTTTGTTCTCCTGTCTTTTACGAGCAATTCTCCATTGTGTTTTTCAACAAAGCCAAACGTGGCTCTTAAATAAATCTCATTTTCTTTAACCTCTATACCCTCACCAATAGCCTCAATTAATCCCCTCCCCGGAAAATCATCTAAACTGTATCCCCAGAGTAAAAAATGAGCTACTTCTGTGCCTAATGGAACTCCCTCCTTATAAGGAACCATTAATCCAGTAGAACCTCTTTTTGCTAACTCATCTAAATTTGGAGTATTTGCCGCTTCTAAAGGAGTTTTATAATCTAAAATTTTTGAGGGTCTGTCTCCTAAACCATCCAATAAAACTACTATTGCTCTCATAATATCACTTTATTTTAAATAAACTCCTTAACGATTTCAATATATCTAAAATCTCCTTTATAACATCTCTTAATAATCTCAACAGAAACAGGATATATAAACTCATCTAAAAATTTTCTAACTTTTTCTTCTTCAAATATAACTTTTCCTTCTTTATCTCTGTAATTTCCACTAAATACACATGAAAATTGCCTCTTTCCCTGCTTCCAATCCTCCCCAATAATTTCCTTTATTTTTTTGTTTTCTTTGACATATTTTATTGGAAGTTTTAATTCTACATTGAAATCTTTACATATTTTTTCATACACTTTTAAAACCATCTCTATTTGGTCAATCTTAAAATCACCGTTGTGATAAACCCTTTCTCCCCCTATTATTATTCTCCCTAACTGCTTTGATAATGGAATCCTCAAAATCCTTAAATATGCGTGACATCCTATACATGGAGTATAGAAACCAAATTTTTTAATGATTAATGAGACAAATCTCCCATTTAGTGCATTCCACAATTTTGGCTCAAACATGTAATGCAGAGGTAAAAGAATCTTATCATCATTGTAAAGATTTTTTACTCTTTTGTTTATTAATTCCCAATTTTTGTAAAATATATTTTTATCTCCATAATCTGTTCCAGTAAATGCAACCACTGGCAATATAACATCAACTTCTTTAAAAGCCTCTATTATTGCAGCAGCACTATCCTTTCCAGAAAATTCTCCAATTGCTATATCTTTCAGATTTATTCCAAACTCTTCTATAATTTTAAATGTCTCCTCTGAAAGTTCTAACTTATTAAACGATGTCTTAAAATCAATGTAATACATTCAATCACCTATACTCTTTCAAATATTCTTCACACATCTTTTTGGTTCTTACTATATCATCAATATCCATCAACTCAATGAGCCAGAACTCACAACCAACATCTAAAAGTTTGTCTAATGTTGATCTTAGGTTTTCAAGATTTTTTGGAGCAATATGTCCGATTTTTGGAATCTCTAATTCATAAACATGGACATTATATATCCTATCTGAAAAAATCTCAATGTATTCAACTCTATTTTCATAATCAACATGTCCAATGTCAAAAGTTATTAAGCAATCTGTAAGGTCTGCTATCTCAATTAAATTATTTGGATTTGATGAAAATCCTGCCCTTAAATTCTCAATGCAAATCTTTACATTCCTTTTTTTAGCATAATCAACCAATTCAGATAAGTTAGAAATTAAAACATCAATATTTGGCTCCTTCCCATTAGTTATATGGAGTGTTAAATAATCATAGTCAGAAATTTTATCAATGATATTTTTCAATATACTTAGGGCGTTGCTATTTGGATTTCCCAAATCCACGATTGGAGCGTGAAAACCAACAATATTATCCATTTTTTTATTGTATGGGCAGAAATGTAAGCCCCAATCGATATATTCAAATTGTTCAAATTTTTTAACCTCTTTATTATTTTTAATTCTAACACACGCCCCAAGCAAACAACCACCATCTTTATAAGCTATAACGCACTTACTATAACTATAGCAATCAGAATATATAAACATATCATTAGAAAATCTAATAACAAGGTGATAATGTGATTATAATCCTTGACTTAAATGGAACAATAGCAACAGATGGAGTTATAAAAGAGTCTACGAAAGAAAAAATAAAAGAATTATGTAAAAATCACCAAATTTTTATATTATCTGCTGATACATTTGGAACATTGAAAGATATAGAAAGAGAGTTAGGAGTAAAAGGAATAAAAATTGACAAAGAAAAGTTTAAAAGTGAAAAAATAGCAAAAAATGAAATTTTGAAGGAGATTAGAGAAAAATACAAAAATGAAAAAATTGTAGCCTTTGGGAATGGGGCTAATGATGAATTATTATTAAAAAATGCTGATTTAGGAATATGTGTTTTGGGAGATGAAGGGGCTTGGACTAAAACTTTACTAAATGCTGACATTGTTGTTAAAGATATTGATGACGGTTTAGATTTAATTTTAAAGGAAAAAAGATTGAAGGCTACAATGAGAGATTAAATTAAAGTAGATTTAAGATTTAAATGGGAGAATATGTATAGCATAAAAATGAGAGCTTCAAAAGATGGAAAACACATTTCTGGGGCTGAAAGAATTGTAAATAAAGAGGAAATTGAGGATGTTGCGAAAGAATTAATAAGAAGGGCGTTAATGCATGAAAATGGAGTTCCTGACTTTATAAACCTAAAGATTGAGGAGATTAAGGAAGATATAACCTACATTAATCACTTACCTATAAAAACAATAGAATGTAAAAATAAAGAGGAGGCAAGAGAAAAGGCTAGAGAGTTATTAAGAAATGAGGGCATTCCAGATGAATTAATAGATTATGCATTTAAGATTATTGATAAAGGAGGAATGAGAGGGGCGGCAATTTTAAATTTAAGAGGGGAGAGGTTAGAGCCAGATAAAGAAAGAGGTGTTAGAGTTAAAAATATAGATACGACAAAAGAACTAAAAGAGAAGATTTTAAAAGAAAATTTAGGAACAGAAAGGACTGTTGATGCTATTGCAATAGCATCTAAGGTTATTCATTTGGGAGTTATAGCTGAGTTATGCACCTCAGATAATAAAAGTTACACAACTGGTTATGTTGCAACTAAAAAGGGCTATTTTAGGATTACAAATTTAAAAGAAAAAGGAGAGCATGGAGGAAGAGTATTTTTTGTTAAAAATGATGTTGATATAGAAGATTTGATATATAAA
>JALVUY010000025.1 GCA_027023665.1 Methanocaldococcaceae archaeon | reverse complement strand
ATATTATGTCCAAATAGATATAACAAAACTGAACCAGTAACCTTCTTACTTTTATTAGTATATTTTTTTCCACATATTTCAATTTCGAATTCTCTACTATCATATATATTGACTTCATAAAACTTATTTTCAAAATTTTTGAATATAGCATCTTTTAATGGGTCAAATTTTTTTAGATCATCTAAACTATCTAATGATTTAACGATAAAACCTGTATATCCATGTAAAGAGTTAATAACTCTCAATAGTCTTATATCATCATCCATAACCTTTTCATCTAATTCAAGTTTATTTTTAGTTTCTTCAATAATTTTATAAATTTTATTTTTAGATTTAAAATTTTCTATAATTTTTTTCCAATTTTTCTCTTTTTCAAGTTTTTTTGTTGAGATTCTTTTATCTTTTTCTTTAATTGCTTTTATTAATCTTCTTCTCCAACCGCTACCAATCATATTTAAATTTAAATTTTTTCCTAGGATGTAGTTAATTAAAAATTTTCTATCTTCTTTTGAATAATTCTCAATAATGTATCTAATTTTATTATTTTTTGGTTTTATATAGATATGATAACCTCTATTACCACTAAATACGATTTTTATATCCTCCTCATTTAATCCAAAGTCAGGAATTAAAAATTCTTCAATTAAATAGATAGCCTGATTTTTTGCTTCCTTTAAACAATATTTGCATATCCAATCATCTTCATGCTTACACTTATTAGTTTTATGGACATCTATATCAAAAGCCAACTCTCTCCTAAATATTCCTTTTTTTTCAGCACCTCCGGAATTATTTGGATATAACATATATGCTAAGGATTTGTATAGATGCATTGGTGAATTTTTTAAAACCCAATCTTTATACTCTCTCTCATTTTTAAAGGATAAGTTTCTATTATCGACTTTTTTTAAATATCCATAACCAAATTCCCTATGCTCAATATCTTCAGGGACTTCAAGGATATTGTTTTTTATTGCAAATTTGTAATATTCTTTATATAACTTTTGAACTTCGACAAATGCATTCATACATAGATCACCATAATTAAACAAATAAAAAACAAAATAAAGCTAATAGCCAAAAATTAGACAAACATTTATAATAAAGATAAAAGCTGTAAATAACAGGAATACTGTATAAACTACTTACATACTCTTATTTTAAGGTTTTATTTCAATAGATTTTTATATTAAAATAAATAATTGGTGAAACTTATGATTTTAGGGATTGATATTGGAGGAGCAAATACAAAAATTACAGAGATTGAAAATGATAGATATAAAATTCATCACATATATTTTCCAATGTGGACGAAAAAAGATGAATTACCTGATTTATTGAAATCTTATAATAATGACAATGTTGAATATGTAGCATTGGTGATGACCGCTGAATTAGCAGACTGTTATAAAACAAAAAAAGAGGGAGTTTATGACATAATAAATAAAGTTGAACAATCATTTAATTGTCCAATATATGTTTTTGATGTTGATGGAAATTTTTTAACAACAGAAGAGGCTAAGAAAAATTATTTAAAAGTTTCAGCGTCAAATTGGGTGGCCACAGGAAAATTTGTTGCTGAATTTATAAAGGACAGTTGTATTTTAGTAGATATGGGTTCTACGACAACTGATATAATTCCAATAAAAAACAAAAAGATTTTAGCTGAAAAAACTGATTTAGATAGATTAATGAATAACCAACTTGTTTATGTTGGAGCATTGAGAACACCAGTAAGTTTTTTAGCTAATAAAATAGAATTTAGAGGAAAATTAACCAATCTATCATCAGAATACTTCTCCATAACAGCAGATATTTCTTTAATTCTTAATAAGATTAGTGAAAATGAGTATAGTTGTGAAACTCCAGATAACGGAGGAAAAGATTTTAAAAGTTGTTTGACAAGATTGGCAAGAGTTTTGTGTGCTGATTTAAATATGGTTAGTGAGGATGAAATTATTGACTTTGCAAAAAAACTTTACAATAAACTACTAAATTTAATTAGAGAAAATGTTGATAGTGTTTCAAAGAGATATAATTTAAATGATATAATTATAACTGGTTTGGGAGAGGAAATTTTAAAAGATGCATTAACAGATTATAATATAATCTCTATAAAAGAACTGTATGGGAAAGATGTTTCCTTAGCAACTCCAAGTTTTGCCGTAGCTGACCTCCTCTTCGCCCTAAAGGGGCGGAGGTTCCCATAGGGAACACCCTACTACCCATCGTCGCCGATGGGTCACAGGGCAGGTTGGGTCATCAGGCGGGGTCAGACCGCCCTCGATAATTATTTATATTCCTTTTTTATTTATAAATTTTATGGTGTCGTAATAAATATATTACGACATGGTGTTATAAATGAGAAAATCATTAGTCATGAAAGTTAGAGAGTCTTTAACTCGACATGCTCAAATGAAAATCGAACAAACCTTTGTTGATTTTAGAAATGCCGTTAATGATTGGATTAATATATCGATAAATAATGGTTGGATTACTACAAGAAAATTACAAAAATACGGATATAAACAACTTAGAGAAAAATATCCTAAGCTATATTCAGCAGTGTTATTGGAAGCTATGGATGTGGCTATTGGTATTTTAAAATCTTCAAAATCTCAAAAAACAATCCCTAAATTCGATTCAGATATTATATGCTTCAAAAATCAAACTTACAAACTACATAATTCGGGAATCATTGTCCCCTTATGTGGAGAGAGAACTTATATTCCACTCTACATACCGAAAAAGTTTAGAAAATATTTACTCAATTACAAACTTGGTAGATTAACGATTTTTAAAAAGAATAATTGGTATTATGTATCAATATCTGTGAATATCGAACCACCACAAAGAAACCCCACTAATGTTATTGGTGTCGATTTAGGAGTACATAACTTAGTAGTAGTTGCAGATGCTAAGGGTAGAGAGTTATTGAGAATTTTGGGAGATGAGATTATTGAGTATAAAGAACTATTAGAAGAAAAATATGCGAGAAAACAAAAATATTTCAACAAAATTCTCAAAAAAGATTGCTACTGTGGAAATGGATATAAAAACTATTCGAAATATATAAACCACTGTATAGCTAAGAAGGTTGTAGAAATTGCTAAAAAGTATAATGCAATTATTGTTTTAGAAAATCTTAAAAAAATAAAAGGGAAATCAAAAAATATGCGAAAACTATTTAGGAAATGGTGTTATTATGACTTAATACAAAAAATCGAATATAAAGCTAAAGAAAATGGAATTCCAATACTAAAAATTAATCCGAGAAATACATCAAAAACATGTAGTCGGTGTGAGTATGTTAATAAAAAACTAAAAAATGAGAGAATTTTCATGTGTCCAAATTGTGGTTTAGAGATTGATAGGGATTTGAACGCCGCTATCAATATCGCCAAAAAAGGTCTTATGAAATTGTCCTCACCCACCTCCCCTATCTCCCTGCTTCGCAAGGAGTGTAATGAAATCTGAAAGATTTCATCTGAATTCATCACCGCCCTAAAGCAGAGTTCCTTAGCATCAATTTATGGTAAATTATTACAGATACAGTTAAAATAATAACTTATTTCTTTCTCATTCCAAAAAAGTTAATCATTCCTATTAACTCTTCAAATGCATTAATTTCAAATTCTAATGCTTCTTTTTTGCTATATACTCCGCTAACTTCTCCATCTAATGTTAATTGCTCTACTCCTCTAACAACTATTCTCTCTATTCCATCTCTACTTAAAAGTTCCTCAGCAACTCTATCGTGCACAAATGCCTTAGGAGGAATAAAAACAGTTTCTTTAACATTTTTTAAGTTTAATTTTTCTAAATCTTTGGAAGTTATTAAATCTGCAATGTCTTTATTGACTCTAACAACATTAACAGACGTTTCGTCAAAAATCTTTTTTAAGAATGGATAGGCAACATTTCCAGTTATTATTGTAGCCTCTCCATCTATTTTATTTTTTAATCTTTCTAAAATATGTTTATTTTCATCATCCGCTAACGCAAAAGGTGTTTTTGTAATTGGATCATATAATGGGGTTCCAGTAACTCTAATACTGTCTCCAAATTCGTTGTGAATTTCATCAACTATCTTTTTAAATTCTTCAACTGTATGCGTTTTTATATTTTCAAGTAATGGAGCATTTTCTAATATTAATCCTTGTTCTTCAGAATTTGCAAATCTCATTAATATAACTGCTTTTGCTCCCCAATCTACTAAATCTGAAACCGTTCTCTTTAACTCTTCGCCATCATTAACTCCTGGAATAACAATTATAGCACAATGAACTTCACAATGCTCACAAAAGTATTTTAAGCATCCTAATGCAGTTTCAGCATTTTTGTCATTCATCCACTCTTTTCTAAGTTTTGCATTCGTTGAAAAAACTGAAAATGTAACTTCATCTACTCCGTAATCAACTAAATTTTTGGCTATATCTATATTATCAAAACCTTTGCCTGATGTATATCCAAGATGTATATTTAAGCCCATATTGTTAATATATTTACATAGCTCAACCAACTGAGGATAACAGCTTATATCTCCTCCTCCGGTGATATTAACTTTTTTGTATCTTTTAAATAATAAACTGCTTTGCACTTCCATCAATGCTAATGGTAGAGAAATAAAGTCGCCATTAATTTCTCTAACTGAGTAAGTACAATAATCACAGCCAAATGTAAATTGACAGTATCTACAACCCAAAGGTTTTGGATTTTTTTTATTCACTTTTCTAAAATAACAAAATTTGCAAAACCCATTACAGTTAATTCCTGGCTCTCCTTTTAAATCTACCAATAAACTACTTTCCTTCATAGTTCCACTTAATATTGTAGTTTTATAATATATCATAAATTGATAAGATAAATATTTAACATAAATTTGATTATTTAAATGTTTGTGGTAAATATGAACTTTAAATCTATCTTATATATATAATTTACGATTTTTTTTAAATGAAAAATAGAATATATAAAAATCGTTATACT
>JALVUY010000024.1 GCA_027023665.1 Methanocaldococcaceae archaeon | reverse complement strand
TAAATTAAAAAAGTTTTTATTAAATGTAAATATTTTTGCTTAAGTATATTATAACTATAAATAAATAACCATTTGCATTACACTTAAATAATAAACTAAAAACTAAAGTGGTTTAAATGAAAGTAGATTTACACGTTCACAGTATAGAAAGTAAATGCTCATTAAATCCTAAAAGATTATTAGAAAAAGTGTGTATAAAGAAAAATATTCTTCCAGCAATTTGTGACCACAATAAATTAACTAAAACAAATTTTTCTATTCCTGGAGAGGAAATAGCCACAAATAGAGGAGAATTTATAGGTCTATTTTTAAATGAAGAAATTCCTCCAAATTTAGATTTATATGAGGCATTAGATAGAGTTAAAGAACAAGGGGGTTTGATATATCTTCCACATCCTTTTGATATTCATAGAAAAAGAAGTTTGGTTAAATTTAATGTATTGGAGGAAAGAGAATTCTTAAAATATGTGGATATCATAGAAGTTTTTAACAGTAGATGCCGAAGTTTAGAGCCAAACATAAGAGCGTTAGAATTTGCTAAAAAACATAAGTTTTCAATAGGTTTTGGAAGTGATGCTCATTTTATTTGGGAAGTTGGCAACGCATACACAATATTTAATGAGATAAATATAGAGGATATAAATAATATTTCACCAAAAGAATTTCTAAATTTATTAAATAAAAAAACTAAAGAACTTTTAAAATCTAATCTTAATTTCCTAACGAACCCCTGGAAAACAAAATATCACTTTGGAAAGTTGGGAAGCAAATATAATATTACATTGTATAGTAAAATCCTTAAAAAAGTTAGAAGGCGTTTAAATATATAATATTATTTTAGAGAATTTAAATAATAGGAATTATGGTTTTTTCTTTAATCTATAACCACAGTATGGACATATAATCCACTCTGGCTGTATAGGTCTTTTACAGTTTGGACATCTTAGAACTTCTTCTTCCTCTTCTTTTAATTTAGTCCCACAGTGCGCGCAAAATTTCCAGGAATCTGAAATGTAATTGTTACAGTTTTTACATCTTTCTACTTCCTCTTCAAATACCATACTTTTAATTTCAGCTCCGCAGTTAGTACAGTAACTCCAACCTAAATCAATTGGTGAGTTGCAAGAAGTACATAATGGAATAAATGTTGAAAATTTGGTACCTAATGCCTTTTTAATTTTTTCTAAAGTGATCATTGCTTCTCTTCTTAAAATCTCATCAGGATCGTATTCCATTATTTGATTTAGTAGTGTAATTATTTCATTTAGTGTTACTTTATCATAGACATCTAAATATACAATAGCCTCTGGTCGATTTTCAGCAATATCTTGTAATTTTCTTAAAGTAACTAACTTTGTTGCAGGGACTGTACTTCTTAATCCTGAAACTATACTCATTTTTTCTTCGTCAGTTAATGGGATTACTCTAACCATTCTCTTCACCACAAAATTTAATATATTACTGAGATTTTATTTATACCATTATATTACTTTTGTACATATAACTTGTCATTTACCCAAAGATCTCCTAATGATTTAAGTTTAGGATAACAATATAAAACCCCAGTATTTAGATCCTTTTCAGATAAATTTAAAAGTCCAGATAACTCAGCATCTCTTCTTTTTATTTTAAACTTATAGTAAGGTTGTAGTCGTCCCCCTCCAGCATAGTAACAAATAATTTGTACCTCATCAACATCTGTATTTTTAAAAACATAGTAAGTTATTACACCAATGTCTCTTTTACTATCTGCGTCTAAATCATAGCCATTATATTTAATATCTGTTTTTATTTGATACACTATTGCCGTTTTTACTCCATTTATAGTTCTATTCTCAATCTTTATTACATGGTAATTTTTATATAAAACATCTGGATATTTTTGTGGAAACAAGATTACACACCCGCACATTATTACTAATAAGCTTGTTATTAAAATAATCATTATTAATATATTATATACCTTCATTTTCATTTTAACCCCGCTTACTATGTATATTATAAGTTATACACTATTTATTAAATTTTGTAATTTTAGTTATAAATAGATTTACTTAATGATTATTAAAATAGTAAAATGTAAGGAGTTGATAGTTATGCAAGTTACAACATACGACTTAAAAAAAATAGCTGAAAAACTTGGATTATCTTTAAAAGATATAAACAAAGCATTTAAAAAGAAAATTTTAAGAGAAGGAGAATATAGAGATACAAGAACCCTATTATTTAAAAAGAACTTTAAACACATTGAAAAAGGGACTGTAATATTCTTAAACGAAAATCTTGATATAGTTAGAGGATATCCTAAAACTTATAGAGCTTTAACTCTCTATCCTACGATAAAAAAGCATTTTATAGATAAAGTGGTTATTGAGGAAAAATTAAATGGATATAATACAAGAATTGTAAAAATAGACAATGAAATTTATGCTTTAACGAGAAGTGGATACATCTGTCCATTTACAACAAAAAAGGCTAAAAAGTTATTAAATTTAGAGATTTTAGACGATTACCCCAACTATATGCTATGTGGGGAGATGATTGGATTAAACAATCCATACACACAATACTATTACGAAGAAGTTGATAGAGGTTATGAAAATTTAGGATTTTACATTTTTGACATAAAAGAGAGAGAAACTAATAAATCTCTTCCAGTAAAAGATAGAATAGAACTTTGTGAAAAATATAATCTACCCTATGTTAAGCCAATTAAGATAGTAGATAAAGAAGAGGCTCATATTTATATAAAAGAGATAATTAAAGAGTTAGATAAAAAAGGGAGAGAAGGGGTAGTTTTAAAAGATCCAGATATGGATGTTCCACCTTTAAAATATACAACTCACTATACGCAATGTGAAGATTTAAAGTCGGCATTTACATTTTTCTTTGACTTGGGAGTTGATTTTATATTCAGCAGAATTGTAAGAGAAGGATTTATGAGTTTTGAATTTAGTGAAACACTTGAAGAGAGAAAAAAGAGAGCAAAAGATTTAGGAGAATCTATATTACTACCGATGACTGAAACTATAGAGAAAGTAGCAAGAGGAGAAAGAGTTTCAGAGGATTTTGAACTTATATTTGATAATGAAGAAGATTTAGAAGAATTTTTAGATTTTATGAGAAAGATGAAGATGGTTATAAAAATAAAAAATGTTGAGAAAATAAATACTGATGAGGGTTTAAAAATCAAAGTATTAATTGGTAAGATATACAATAAAACTAACGATAAGGTAATTAGTTATTTAAATGGGACACTCTGGGAATGATAACAACTATAGTTAAAGAAAATAAAAAACCTTAAATACTCTAAGTTAAAGTTTAATAGTTATATTTAATAAGTCTCATTTGAGATAAAATAAAAAGGGGATATCTGTGAAGTTAAGCTTAAAGGATGTCTTATTAAAAATTGTTTCTCCAATTTGTGCCATTATATTGTGGGAAATTTTAGCTATATATGTAAATAATCCTGTTATATTACCAAGAGTTGAGGATGTTGTTAATGTTTTACTCCACCCTTTTAATGGAATTTTAGGCACTGGAAGTTTAATAGCCAATACGATTGTTAGTATAAAGAGAGTTCTTAGTGGTTTTATATTGGCATCAATTGTAGCTGTTCCTTTAGGAATACTTATGGGCTATTTTACATTAGTTAATAATTTGTTAGACACTATCATTGAACTGTTAAGACCTATTCCTCCATTGGCTTGGGTTCCACTATCTTTGGCGTGGTTTGGTCTTGGAGAGATGTCAATGATATTTATTATTTTTATAGGGGCATTCTTTCCAATATTAATAAATACCATATCTGGGGTGAAAAGTGTACCTAAACCGTTGATTGAGGCAGCTTTAACATTGGGAGCAAAAGAAAAAGATATTTTAATAAAAGTTGTTATTCCTGCATCTTCACCAAGTATTTTAACAGGTCTTAGAGTAGGGGCTGGAATTGCTTGGATGTGTGTTGTTGCCGCAGAGATGCTACCTTCAAGTAATTCAGGTTTAGGTTACTTAATTATGTATGCATATTCTCTAAGTAGAATGGATGTAGTTATTGCCTGTATGATAATTATAGGCTTAATAGGCCTTACATTAGATAGAGGATTAAGATACATAGAGGATAAATACTTTGTTTGGAGAAAAATGATGAAATAAAAAAGTGATAAAATGAAAGTAAAGTTAAAAGTTGAAAATCTATCAAAAATTTATGAATTCAATGGAAATTATGTTAAAGCATTGGAAAATATTAACTTAGAGGTTTATGAAAATGAATTTCTAACGGTTGTAGGTCCAAGTGGTTGTGGAAAAACCACTCTATTAAGGATTATTGCAGGATTAGAATATCCCACAGAGGGTAGAGTTCTGTTAGATGGAAAAGAAGTAAAGGGACCAGGAGCTGATAGAGGGGTTGTATTTCAGCAATATACATTAATGCCGTGGAGAACAGTTTTAAAAAATGTTACATTTGGTTTAGAGTTAAAAGGTATTCCAAAGAAAGAAAGAATAGAAATTGCTAAAAAATATATAAAACTTGTAGGATTGGAAGGTTTTGAAAATGCATATCCATATCAACTAAGTGGAGGTATGCAACAGAGAGTAGCAATTGCGAGAACTTTGGCTAACGATCCAGAGATTGTCTTAATGGACGAACCTTTTACAGCGTTAGATGCACAAACAAGAAATATTTTGCAAAATGAGTTATTAAAAATATGGCAAAAACAGAAAAAGACTGTATTTTTTGTAACACATAGTATAGATGAAGCAGTGTATCTTTCAGATAGAGTAATAGTTTTAACAGCAAGGCCGGGAAGAATAAAAGAAATAATTAAAATTGACTTAGAAAGACCAAGAGATAGAACAAGTATTGAATTCCTTGAATATAGAAAAAAGATCTTAGAGATATTAAAAGATGAAGTTTTAAAAGCATTAAAACTTAAAAATATTTAAAAAATTATAAGGTTCTTATTGGTATTCCTCTATCTATACAATATTTTTTTA
>JALVUY010000023.1 GCA_027023665.1 Methanocaldococcaceae archaeon | reverse complement strand
GTCTTCCAATTACATCAACAATATCTCCCTCTTTGATATAAACTGGTTTATCTTCAAAATACTTAACATTAACTCCATCAACATAAAAAGATAAAATTTCTCCAACATTTATATTTTCCACTTTTCCTAAAATTCTTACTCTTCTAACCTTTCTACCCTCTATAATTAAAGAATTTTCAACAACTTCATTTTTTAAGAATTCTTCTGGATAAATTTTATAGGCAACATATCTCATATTTTCACCAAAAATAAAATTAAATTTTTTCTAAACTTAAAAATAGACACTTTAAGTATTCTGTTCCTTTAGAAGTTATTGGATGATCTGGACTTTGTGAGCCATATTTAATGATTTTGGCCCATTTTTTTGCTTTTAGACAGGCATCTATAACTAACGCTTTAAATGCATCAGGCTCTAATGGTTGAGAGCAAGAGCAAGTTACTAACAATCTATCAGCCAATTTAGCTCCAAATCTATTTAACATATGATAGCCCCTAATAGCATCCTTCAAAGCTTTTTTTGATTGAGCAAATGCAGGAGGGTCTAAAATTACTATATCAAATTTCTCTCCATCCTCTATAAACTCTTCCATAACCTTAAATGCATTCCCTTCAATAAATTCGTATCTATCCTTAGGAATATTATTTAATTCCATATTTTCTTCTGCTAATTTTAAAGCCTTTTTAGACAAATCTACTCCTACAACTTCAGCCCCTTTAATTGCACAATGGACTGAAAATCCTCCAGTGTAGCAGCAAATATCTAAAACTCTATCCCCTTCTTTTATAAACTTCTCTATCTCTAACCTATTTTCTCTTTGGTCTAAAAAAAATCCTGTTTTTTGTCCATCAAATGTAACTTTAAATTTTGCATCCCCTTCTTTAATAATTGTTTCTGTTTTCTCTCCAGCTAATATACCCTCAACCTCTGGCAATCCTGCTCTTTTCCTATTCCTTCCAGAACTTTTTTCATAAATACTATCTATCCCTAAATCTAAGAGTGTCTCTACAACAACATCTTTCATTTTTTCAATACCGTAGTTGAATATTTGAACTGTTGCAATATCGTTATATTTGTCAATAACCAAACCATTTAACCAATCTGATTGAGTATAAACCATTCTATAAGTGTCTTTAAATCCTAAAAAATTTACTCTATATTCGTTTGCTTTAATTATTTTCTCTCTTATGTAGTTTTCATCCAAATTTTCTTTTTTTAGTGTCATTATTCTAATTTCTCTTGGATTTTTAAAACCTCTTCCTAAAACTTTCCCTCTCTTTGAATATATATCAACTACCTCTCCAATTTCTATTTTATCAAAATCTTCTTTATTTAGAATATTCTCTCTTGGAATTATTAAATTTCCTTTTTCTATTGCTGAATAACCTCCAAAATCAACATACAATTTCGGAATCATGTTTTATCCACCTTTTTATTTAATTTTTCTGTATATTTACACTTTGGATAATTTGAACATCCTAAAAACTTTCCATACTTTCCTTCTCTAATTATTAAATCACCACCACATTTAGGACATTTCTTTATAACCTCTTTATTTATAGACTCAGTATATTTGCACTTAGGATAATTGGAACAGCCGTAAAATTCACCATATTTGCCTTTCTTTAAAATTAAATCTCCACCACATTTAGGGCATTTTCCAACAACTTTTTTACTTTCAGTTTTATTTTTTTCTGTGTTTGAGGAATTATTAGAATCTAACTTTTTTATAAGGAACATTCCTACATCTTTTTCTTTCTTTTTAAATTCTTCTAAAATTTTCCTTAATTTTTTCTCAGCCTCTTCTAAGACAGCATCTTTTTTAATCTTTCTAAACTGTATTTTTTCTAACTTCTCTTCTAAATCTCTCGTCATTTTTTCGTCAATAATTTCTGGACAGAACTTTTTTAAAGTTTCAACGACTGAAATTCCTAAGTCAGTTACTTTTAATGAGCCATCATCAACAACATACCCTCTTTTTATTAATTTCTCAACGATTTCTGCCCTCGTTGCCTTAGTTCCTAACTTTCTTTTCTCCAATTCCTTAATTATACTTGCAACAGTGTATCTTTTAGGTGGTTGAGTTTCTTTTTTAGTTATAGTTATTTTTTGAATAGGTATTAAATCTCCCTTATTTAACTTTGGCAATTCAACCTCATCAAATTTTGGAAAATAATAAATTTCATGCCAACCTTCTTTTAATGTTCTTGAACCAGATAGTTTAAAAATCTCTCCATTTATGTTAATTTTTATATTTGAATATTCCCTCTCTGCATTATCCCAAAAAGCACTTAATGTTCTTCTTGCAATTAAATCGTAAATCTTTTTTTCTTTTTCTGATAATTCTTCATCTTTTGGAATATCTACAACATGTATTGCAGGATGAGCAGGATCCTCTTTTTTACCTTCAACTGGCTTTAAATCTCCCTTATTTAAAATATCTTTAGTCCATTTTCCATAAATTGGATGATTCTTTAAAATGCTTAAAATATTTTTTAGATAGTTTTTATCCTTTGGTAATTTTTGGGAAGATGTTCTTGGGTATGAGCAGTTATGCACAACTACACCATTGGCTATAAAGTTGTGGTATTTTTCAACTGTTAAATCATAAACCTCTCCTTCATAATCAATTTCTTCAATTTTTTTAATTTTTTGGATATAAACATCTCCATAACTTATTCTTTTTAAATCATTGTTTATATTTTCAGTTTTTTTGATAAGTGTTACTACTTGTTCATTTTCTTTCAACTCTCCAGAAGGAACAAATATTAACTTATCCCTATAGACCAAAATTGGATGCTCTTTTGTTGCAATAAGTTCAGTTCCATCATTTAAGATAATTTTTATTAGTTTCTCTTTTACTGTTCTTTTTAAAAGTTTATATTTTGATTTTGTTAATTTTAAATCTTTATTTAAACATAAGACTTCTCCTTCCTCATCCAAATCCTTAATTTTCTTAACTCCATCAGGTAATAAAATTAATGTGTCTGGATGCAAACATAAACCCTTTTCATACAAACTTTGGGCAATTTCTTGGGTTTCCTTTGGAGAAAACTTAAAATAGTTGTATGCCTCTCTCTGTAAAGTTCCTAAGTCAAAAGGAGGAAGTGGCTTTATCTTTCTCACAGTTCTTTTTATCTCTACAACTTTCCCAAACTTTTCATTTTTTACTTTTTCATAAACATTTTTAGCTTCTTTTTCGTCCCAAAATTTCTCTTTTTCATGTATTGCCTTTAAATTATCCCTTAATATAGCTTCAATAACCCAGTAGGGTTTTGGAATGAATTTTTTAATTTCCAACTCTCTCTTAGTTAAAAAAGCTAATGCTGGTCCTTGAACTCTACCAACACTCATTGTTTTCCATCTATTTACTGCCTTAATAGCATTCATTAAAGCCCTTGATAAGTTTATGCCATAATACCAATCTATGATATGCCTACTTTCACCAGCATCTACTAAACCGTAATCTATTTCATCAGGATTTTCAAACGCTTTTACAATCTCATTTTTTGTTAGTGAGGAAAATCTCATTCTTTTAGCCTTTGTCTTACCACAACAGTATTTTAATGCGTGATAACCTATTAATTCCCCCTCAATATCCCAATCTGTTGCTATATATATTTCATCTACCTCCTTAGAAAGTTTTTTTAATGCCTTTATATAGTTATCAACATATTTTTTTCCTTTTTCAACACTTGCTGGCACCCATTTTACATCAAAAACAGGATAATGTCCAAATTTAGTATTGTTTTTTTCAACCAGCGTAAATAAATGCCCGACAGCACTAGCAACAATAATTTTTTTCCCATTTCTTTCCAATTCGTAGTATGGAACACTATAGATAGTTTTTTTCTTAGGTTTTCCTAAGGCATTGGCTATTTTTTTAGCAACACTTGGCTTTTCACAAATAATTAAAATACTCATAGTTTCACAAAAATAAATTATTTTACACACTTTTCAACGAAGTATTTATAAACTTTATAACCATCATCTGAAAGCTCTGGATGGAAGGATAAAGCCATATATTTTCCTTGTCTAACTCCAACTATTTTATCTTCATCTCTTGCAATAATTTCTACATCGTCACTTAAAATTTTATCAACTACTGGGGCTCTTATAAATACTCCATAAACTTTCCCCAAATCTTTAAATTCAATTTCTTTTTCAAAACTATCTTTTTGCCTTCCATAAGCGTTTCTTTTTACAGTAATATCCATTAATTCTAATAATATTTGATTAATTCCTGTCCCTTTTGATAATAGAACCATTCCAGCACATGTTCCTAATATTGGTAAATTGGAGTTTTTTATTCTTTCTAATAGTCCATACTTTTTCATTAATTTTCCAATAGTTGTGCTTTCTCCTCCAGGAATTATTAATGCATCTATCTCTTTTAAATCTTCAACTCTTTTAACTCTCTTTGGCTCATATCCTGCCTTTAAAATTGCCTCTTTGTGTTCTTCTACATCTCCCTGAATAGCTAACACGCCAATAATCATAATCTACCATCCTCTCTCTTATGATTTTAAAGACTTAATGTATATAGCAACACATAAATTAAATATTTATTTGTTAACGAAAATAGTATTTATTTAAATATTGGATTTTTTAAATTTAATAATATATAAGCAGTTACTGTAGTTTGAGTTAGTAAAAATAGTAGTATAGATACTTTATTTTCATCCCCTTTGGGGTCTGATTTTATACAAGATAAAGCAATAATAGCAACGAATAATAAATATCGTTTCCATCCCCTTTGGGGTCTGATTTTATACGTGATGCCATCCCAGACATTCTTTATGAGATCTGGGAGTTTCCATCCCCTTAGGGGTCTGATTTTAAACAAAAAATCCCTGAAGAATATTTGTGGATTTTATATAATTTCCATCCCCTTTGGGGTCTGATTTTATACAACAGGACACGATTTGGAGAGATTTTAAGATATAATTACTTTATTATGCCCTTATATTAGGGGATATATTTCGAAGGGTCAATTACTGTTGTTATTTATATACCTCCGAACTTATATATAAACTTTT
>JALVUY010000022.1 GCA_027023665.1 Methanocaldococcaceae archaeon | reverse complement strand
CAGTTACCCTTGTTATTTATATACCTCCGAACTTATATATAAACTTTTCTATTTTTGTTTATTTTTCTAAGAATCCTTTAAATTTTTAATATTAACTTATTTATCGGGGAAAATTGAAAATAAAAATAAATTACTAAAATCTCCTAAAAATCTCGGTAATTTAATATAACTAAATACTCAAATTTTTTAAAATAAAAGACCCTCCGAAATTGGATAAAATCTAATAAAACCAAAAAATTTCAAATTAAAATCCTTTAAATCAAAAAATAACAATTTTTAGCGAGAGAAGGATTGATTATAAAGAAGAGGCATTACCGAGCGGTAGCGAGGTAATACGACCATAGAGGGGGCTACGCCCCCACTATTGGGATACTCCCCCATATGCTTGTATATTTTTAATTTAAGAGGCATTGCTTCCTAAGGAAAGCAATGCATCGGGAGTATAGCAATAGAGGGTTTCCCTCTATGCGGTGTATACCAATAGGGCGGAGCCCTATGGAATAAAAATTTTTAGCGAGAGAGGAATTTATAGCATATAATTTTTATATAGCCCCAACACTCCAATAAATATTATCTGAACTGAAATAGCCACTAATAACAACCCCATAATTCTAACAAATGCATTTATCCCATAAATATTGACTCTTCTTATAATATAGTCAGTTAATGACAAAATAATCCCAGAAATTAATATAGCAGATAATATTGATAAAATAACAATAATTTTATCTAAGATACACTGTGCCTTACTAACTAATATCATAGTTGTCGTTATAGCCCCTGGACCAGATATTAAAGGAATAGCCAAAGGAACATAAACTATACTGTCAATATCTTCTAATTCTATTTTTTCATCTGGTTTGTGTTTTGTTTTAGGCATTTCTGCGTGAAGCATGTCCCATGCTATTTTAAATAACAATATTCCCCCAGCCACTCTAAATGCATCTATTGTAATACCAAAGTAACTAAATATGTAGTTTCCAAACAATGCAAATAGTAATAAAACTACTGTTGAAGTTATTATTGCCTTTTTAATTATTTTTAATTTTTGCTCCTTTGGATAGGGGTAAGTTATAGAATGGAATATTGGAATTAAGCCAATAGGGTCTATAGTAATAAAAAGAGAAACAAATCCATAAATATAAAAATTAAATAAATCCATACTCACCACCAGAAAATTTTAAAATAAAAGATTTTAGAACATTGAATATAAAATACTTCCTAGGACAATCCACCAAACTAAAAAAGTTATTGAATTTAATGTTCTTTCATTTATGAACAACTCTAAATATCTACCCATCATTGAAATAAATCTATTTTTCCTTTCTTTTAATAATTCTGGCAAAGCGTTCCAAACATGGAAACCATCTAATGGCATTGCAGGGAGTAAATTAAATAAAGCCAGTAAAAAGTTAAACCAATAAGTCCAGTATATTGTGTTTATAAATAATGCCATATTTTCAGTTGGCTCTACCATAACCCCAATCTTTCCCTCTTTTGAACTAATAATTTTATATGTTAATAATTTATTGTTTCTAATAACTTTTATCACATATTCAGTATTTGGTTTTATAGTATTTGCAAATTCTTTAAAATCTTTCAATGACTCTATTTTTTTACCGTTGATTTCATAAATTATGTCTCCTTTCTTTAAAAACTCTGATGCTGGTTCTTTAACATTAACAACTTTTAACTCTGTTGGTAATGTGTAAGTAAAAGACAATAGAGGAATTGAAATTAAAAATATAATTAAATTTGCTAATGGTCCCGCTGAGGCAATAGCCCCTCTAATTTTCTTCTCTGCATTCTTAAACTCATCTCCTAACTCAACAAATGCTCCCAAAGGAATTCCCAATAATAAAAGTATTCCAGAACTTTTTACTTTAATTCCAAAAGATCTTGCAAATATTCCGTGTGCCAATTCATGAACTGATACTCCTATTAGTAAAGCGATAACACCTGGAATCCATGGAATTACATTTCCAAATAAAAAGATAACAGGCTTAGCCGCCTCTTTTGGTAGCGTTCCAGAAGCGAGTTTTATACTCATAATTATTAAATTTAAGAGCATAAATCCCCCAAGTATAACACATATAGGAATTGAAATAATGCCAATTTTTTGCCAAATTTTATATTTACCTAATTTTTCAATTGTCTTCAATCCCAATTTAGTTCTTAAAATACCAAAAATACCCATGTGTGCTTTTAAATTTATTGAATCTCTAATTGCATATAATATTATCCAAATGATAATTGCGAAAAATAAGATAAGTTTAGAAGTATTCATATTATTCTCCTCCAAAGTCATGATTTATTCTTTTAATTTATTACTAATAATTATTGTTAATAGTGAAAAATGAAAAATATTATATAATAGTTAGTATGAATTCTATTCCATAAAATAATATTATAATAATCAATAATAAACTTTTATAAAAGGTGAAAGTTTGGAAGCATTAGTTTTAGTTGGTCATGGTAGCAGATTACCATACAGTAAAGAATTGTTAGTAAAATTGGCTGAAAAAATTAAAGAAAAAAATTTATTTCCAATCGTAGAAATTGGTTTAATGGAATTTAACGAGCCAACAATACCTCAAGCAGTAAAAAAGGCTATTGAAAGAGGTGCTAAAAAAATTATAGTTGTTCCTGTCTTTTTAGCCCATGGAATCCATACTACAAGAGATATTCCAAGGTTGTTAGGTTTAATTGAAGATGATAATGGGCATCACGAGGAAGAACATCATCATGGACATCATCACCATCACCACCATCATGAACATGAAAAATTAGAAATTCCAGAGGACGTTGAAATAATTTATAGAGAACCTATTGGAGCAGATGATAGAATTGTAGATATAATTATAGATAGAGCCTTTGGAAGATAATTTTAATATTTCATTAGCTTCTACTTCTTTTATACTTATTTTAATTTGGGAATACTTTTTATTTTTAAGTATATGAATTATTTCATTTTTACTTTATTATTATGTATTAATGGAGGTTATTGTATGTTTGCTCCGGGGCACATAACTGGATTTTTTGCAGTGCATAAATCAAAAGATATTTTAAAAACTGGCTCTATAGGAGCTGGAATTACTGTAAATAGAGGAGTAAATCTTAATATAGAAGAAGGTCGTGGAAATATATATTACAATAAAAAAAAAGTAGATATATGTTCAGTAAATAAAGTATTAAAATACTATGAAAACTTTGGATTTGATAAAAACAACTATGATATAATTTTTACATCTGACTTTCCATTAGGCAGTGGTTTGGGGATGTCTGGTGGCTGTGCTTTAACACTATCTAAAAAATTAAATGAAATGTTGGATTTAAAAATTAATTATGTTGAAATAGCACATATTAGTGAAGTAGAATGTGGAACTGGTTTGGGAGATGTTATTGGCCAATATGTGAAAGGTTTTATTATAAGAAAATCTCCCGGATTTCCTATAAATGTTGAAAAATATACAATTGATGAAGATTATTACATTATCCTTGAAATATTTGGAAAAAAGGAGACTAATAAAATAATTACCAACGATAAATGGATTGAAAAAATAAATGAATTTGGTAGAAGATACTTAAATGAACTATTAAAAAATCCAACATTAGAAAATTTTGTCAATCTTTCATATAAATTTGCAGTTAATACAGGATTAATTAATGGAAATATTTTAGAACTCTGTAATGATTTAAAATTTACAGTAGGAGCTTCTCAATCTATGCTTGGAAATACTTTATTCTGTATTTCAAAAAAAGATACTCTAAATGATGCTATTTCTATTTTAAAAAATCCAATTGTTTTTAAAATTAATTATTAAATTTTATTTTTATTTTCTATTCTAAAAACAACTACTGGAATATTTACAACTTTCTTTTTATGAAACTCATAGGTTGCTGGTATTCTAAAATATGCCTCATAAATGTGAGTTATTTCTCCTCCTTTATCTTTTACATAGTTTATAACAAAATCTTTCGTTGGATAGTTGTGTATAGTATATATTACATCTCCAATTTCTAATGCTTTATCTAAGAATATTCTATCAGCGTGTCTTTTTTGAGCACCAAATGGAGGATTTTGAATGACAATTTTTTTAAAATTGTAATCATCATTAAGAACATTTTTAAGAAATTTCTTATTTAAATCTCTAATATCCATACAGTAAAAATCTACATCAACATTTAAATTTTTAGCATTTTCCTCTGCTATTTTAATACTTTCTTTATCAATATCAACCCCTATAACCCTTTTAGCCCCTAATATCTTACTACCTATTGCTAATCTACCAGTTCCACATCCTAAATCAATAACTACATTGTTATAAAAATCATTCATCGCAAAAAATAAAATATCACTTGCTAATTTACCATCAATAGTATATTGTTCTAAATCAACCTTAGGATTAGGATGTCTTTTTAATGAATCTAATATCATTTCTAAATGTTTTTTCTTTATCATTTCTTCACCATTTGTATATATAATTATATAAATTTATTATTCTAATAAAAAATAAAATACTGAAAGTTTTTTATTCAATGTTTATTCCTCTCTTAATTGAAGATTCTGCCTTTGGTAATGTAACTACTAAGACACCATTTTCAAACTTAGCAGATGCATTTTCCTCTTTAACATGTGCTGGAAGTTTTATTGTTCTATAAATTTCTTCATCTTCAGGAATTTCTGAGTAAATGATTCTTTCACTTTCAGTAATCATCAATGGGCTTCTTTTTGCTCTGATTTCTAATGTATCTCCAACTGCATTTAAGACGATGTCTTCTTTATTAACTCCTGGTAACCATGCAATAACCTTTATATGGTCATCTCCCTCTATAATAGATAATGGCATGAATCCTTTACCAGATATTTGTATTCCAAAAGAACTTTGAACAACTGTAGATCCACTTATTGGTGTAGTAAAAAACTCTTTGAACATTTTTTCAAATAATGTGTCAAAAGGATCTCTTCCAAACATAGCTCTCACCTCTTTTTCCCTCTATGTATAAAATGTTTTTAAAGTTCTATGTAAACTTTTCTATTTTATAG
>JALVUY010000021.1 GCA_027023665.1 Methanocaldococcaceae archaeon | reverse complement strand
TGTTACAGCACCTCGACCAGTAAAAAAGAGACCTGTTGTACGCTCCATGCGAGGTATCAAACTTTTAGCACTTTATAGTGCTTCGGATGTAGTGGTTGTAACAGTAGCAAAAGGTTCTAAAACAACGGTACTCTCTAAAGGGGAGAAGATTGATGGTTTTAAACTTGTCTCCGCAGGTGAAAATGATGCAAACTTTACAAAAGGTGGAGAGGAGTTTACACTCTCATTGATTAAAGTTCAACGTTCAGGTAGGTCAACTTCTCACCCTACTAGAGTTGTCTCAAAAAGTCACTCTTCTCAAAAAGATGCCATAGTTGATGATGGTGGAGTGAAGCGTATTAAGAGAGACCTCTTAACTTCGTATACTAAAGATATTGATAAAATTTCTAAGGAAGAGGTTAATAAGTTTATAAAAAAAAGAATTACAGCAATAACTAAGTTAATGTTAAATAATCCAAAAAAAGTGGGAGTTGTCTTATCAGTAAAAAAAGGACAGTTTAGAAAAAAAGTTTTTGATGAAATTATAAAATTATTGGAAGGAAATAATATAAATTATCTCCCAATTATTGTTGATAATGTGTCTCCAGAAATATTATTCTATGATGTAGATTGCTATATAATAGTAGCCTGTCCAAGGATAGTTTTAGATGATTATATTTTATATAAAAAGCCTATATATACACCAGAAGAGTTTAAACTATTTTTAAATAACTCTTTAGATTATAAATTTGACGAAATAAAAAAAGAGGATTTTTATTAGCAGAAGGTTCTATTTGTTGGAGGGATGCAAAGAGTTTTATTACAGTTTGGACACTTTATAGTAACCTTTCCAAGATCATAGTATGCCTTAAATGGTTTTTCACAGTAGGGGCAAAGATATATTTTTTCTCCAGTCTTTTTACACTCTCCAACTTCTCCAACCGTTGGGTATTTTTCAAATGTTATGTCACTTTCAGGATTTTGATACTTAAAAAATTTTTTAACCATAGTTAAGTAAAGATCAACAGCGTCTTCATTTACACAGTCTCCTCCACAGTATGGGCAACTATACATAATTACCACCTCAGGAAATCTATTTATTTTTTATAATATATACATTTTTTTTGTAATATTTTTATGTTACTCTCAAATTGTTAAATTTGCATATTTTATTTGGCTATTGTTAAATTGTTTTTATTAAATTATGTTGGTGAAATTATGTGGAAAAAGTTAGAGAATTTGACAAGTAAAATTTACGAAAAGGCATTAAAAAGGAAAGGAGAGCATAGAATTGCATTGTTAATTGATGGACCTAATATGCTTAGAAAAGAGTTTAACATTGATTTAGATAAAATTAGAGAAGTTTTAAGTGAATTTGGAGACATTGTTATAGGTAGAGTTTATTTAAATCAATATGCGTCAGATAAGTTAATAGAGGCCGTTATAAATCAAGGATTTGAACCAAAAATTTCTGCTGGAGATGTAGATGTTGAAATGGCTGTTGATGCTACTGAACTTGTGTTTAATCCAAATATTGACACTATTGCCTATGTAACAAGAGATGCAGATTTTCTTCCAGCAATTAGAAAGGCAAAAGAGAGAGGGAAAAAAGTTATTGTTATTGGGGCTGAGCCTGGATTTTCAAAGGCTTTGCAAAATATTGCTGATTATGTTATAAAAATTGGAGAAGAGTTTCAATTAGATAAAGAAAAGTTAGAAAAAAAGAAAAAAAGTAAAAAAGTTGAAGAAAAACAATTAAGTAAAGATGGTAGCAATGAAAATAATAAAGATGATAATAATATAGAATCTTCTGAGGTATAAGAGTAAAAATAATTAAAATTAGATAAAAATTATAAGTTAAAAAAATTAATTTAATTTTTTATTTTTATTTTATTCCAAATATTTTCCTTAAAACTGTTGATGTTGCGAATGAACAAAGTATATACCATCCTAACCATCCTAAGGCTGTATTAGACACTATTTTAAATCCTCCTTTGTAAATTAATGATCCTAACCAATGCCAGAAATTAATCAAGAGGATCTTAGAGATTATTGTTGGTAAATACACTACGACACCATTCCAATTAGGGTGCAATTCCATATATACTCCGCCAAATCCATAAACGTGTCTCAAATAAATAAATATTAAGATTATTGGGACCCATGTATATATCATTGGTTTAAAACTCATTTTCATCAATTCAGCACTCATTTGCATATATTTCTGCTGATCTTCTTGAAGTTTTTCTAACATCTCTGGATTTTTAGATAACTTTTTCATTTTAATTTGATATTCTTGAATTTCCTTTTTTAATTTAGCAACTTTTTCTTGATCTACCAGAAGTTTTGTAGCAATGTTTATTATTAAAGACACAATTATAGCAATAACTAAAATTGCTATGGCAGGATGTAGAACCTTTATTATTGGCATAAAAATTGTATCTAAGGTATTATAAAAGATATTTGTTATTGATTCAAACATAGATTCACCTTAAAAATTGTATTTAAATTATTTGAGAACTTCAACGAGTTCTTTAACTGCTTTATCTAATAGGAAGTCTCTGTTTTTAATTATCTTAACTGTAGCTCCTGTTAAAACCGCATAAGTCATTGCAGCACATCTATTCATAAATATATGCTCTCCTATATCAACAGTTGATTCGAAATCTCTCTGTCTTGTTTCATCTGACAATCTTCTCATTAATATTTCATCAGTTTCAGCCTCAATTAAAACAATAATATCAGGATGTAGTTCTTCTAAGACCCATGCAGGAAGTCCTGGTAGATAACCTTTAGGAGTTTTTATAGTACTGTGAGTATCAACGACTATATTTGCCTCTTTAGCCATTTCAGCTATTTTTTTACCAGCCATTTTTTGGATTTTTTTCTGAATATCAGGAGGTAACTTTCTTAATTGGTCTCTATGTTCTACTAAACCTTCTTCTTTAGCGATTTCGAACATTACTGTTCCAAAATTAACTATTTTATATTCTATTCCTTCTTTTTTTAGTTCATCTATTGCCT
Organism: Methanocaldococcaceae archaeon; assembly: GCA_027023665.1. GTDB lineage: Archaea > AGJL01 > Methanococci > Methanococcales > Methanocaldococcaceae > Methanocaldococcus. The sequence goes on along the minus strand of JALVUY010000021.1, from coordinate 16,996 downwards.
TGTTTGTAACTGTTGTTGACCCTACTCCTGGAACTCCTACTATCACTACGACCTTATTTTTCATAATAGTATCACCTCACAATTTCTTTATTATTAAAACCTTAATAATTATTTTTACTATAATTATTTTTACTTATTTAACAATTTTGCTATTGATGGATGTAATTCTTTTACTTTATCTTTTAAAATCTGCTCATACATTCTATATACAATAGAAACTGTTAGCAAGACTCCAGTACCTCCTCCTAAAGCTCCAATAAAATTAGCTATAGCGGCTAAAAATCCAACGAAGGCAGAACTCATTATAGTTAATGGAGGGATATATCTTCTCAATCTCTGCTCGATAGCCTTCTCACTCTTTCTAAATCCTTTAATAGCCATACCCAATGAGCCAATTCTTTTGGCCATACTCTTTGGATCTAATCCAGTAGTTTCTACCCAAAATATACCAAAGAATATACAAAAAACTATCATTGCTATCATATAAACTAAGGCATGTAGAGGATCTGTAAATACACTTGTTAGTCCATAAGGTGTAGACAAATAATATGCAATTCCATCTACAGGTCTTCCATTTACATAGTGTCCAAGTATTGGAACACCCAATCTACTTAACATTAATCCCCAAAGTTGAATATTAGCAAATAATGCCGCAGATAAGATTACAGGAATGTTTGAGACATAAATAAATTTTATTGGATATTTACCAACAGCACCTTTTACTCTTCCATGAGCTAAAGGAATTTCTACTCTTAAACATTCAGCATAAACAACCATTAAGAATACAATTATTGTCCCAAGTATTGGTGCGAGATATTCAAAGTTTGGCATTCCATTAATTAGACTTCCAAAAAATCTCCATAAATATCCTTCAGGACCTAATGCTCCAACAAATATTACTTGTGAAACTCCTGCGGCAATAAATAATCCAATTCCAGATCCAATTCCATACTTTGAAACGATTTCGTCTAAATATATTAAGATTATCGAACCTATTGCTATTTGTATAATTACTAAAAGTGCCAATAATGGAGGTAATGGTCCAAAAGCTCCAGCTCCAACGAACATAACAGCCTCAACAAAACACATGATTATAGATAATAGTTTTTGACAACCTTGAAATAAGGCCCTATTTTCAGGAATTGACAAGTCCATTTTGATGATTCCTGCACCAACTAATAACTGCATAATAATACCAGCAGTAACAATTGGACCAATACCTAATGTAATTAAGGTCCCTATTCTGGATGCAGTAACTGTTTGCCAAAATTGAAATATTGCAGGAATTTGGGCTCCTCCTGTATAAACATCAATGGTTCCCATAATGAAATACAACACTAAGACTATTCCAGTCCATTTAAGTTTTTCTTTGAAAGATAATTCTCTAATAGGTAAGTCTACTTCAGGAATTTTTTCTAATATCGGAATTAATTTTTTCATAAATTCTTCCAATATCTCACCTTTTCAAACATTAAAAACTATATTATTAAAGTTAAGATAAAGAGATTATTCTAATAAAATAGTCTTAACATTTATATAAATATTTTATCAAAAATCTATAAGAAAAAATTTTTAAAACTATTAATTTGAATTAATTAATAAAATAGGACATAAAAAAGAAATAAGGAGATTTTATAGCTCTACAACTTCTCCACCAACAGCTTCAATTTTTTCTCTTGCTTTTTCTGAAACTTCAATTGCTTTAACTATCATTGGAATTGTTACTTTTCCTTTACCCAAAACTTTCTCATATCCTAACTCTATAACATCTACAACATACTTTCCATCTTCTTTTTCGAATTTATCAGGATTTTTCAATACAATTTCTTCAAGTTCTCCAACATTAATTGTTTCTAATTCTTTAACTAAACTTGGATGTCTCTTAAATCCATATTTACCAAAGTGATCTGGCTTGTATTTTATAATCCAAGTCCATTTGTGTTTGTGTCCTCCTGCTAAACCCCTACCTCCTCTGTTTCCAGCTCCTCTTCTCTTTTTGTGGCTACCTCCACCACATGTTCTTGAACCTCTAATTTTCTTAACTTTTCTCTTTTTTCTAATCATAAATTATCACCTTACATCATTTTTTCTAAAAGTTCGTTAATTTTCTCTCCTCTGTATCCTAAAGCCCCTCCAACACTAAATGGTTTTTTAATACCCTTTCTTTCAAATCCTTTTCTTGGAGGGTGTAATCTAAATACAGGTTTTAATGGAGTCTCTTTTAATTTAATTTCTCCTTTTATAAGTTTTTCTGCTAACTCCTCAACATCCATTCCTGTTAATTCCTTTATAATTTCTGGAGTAACTCTCTTATTTCCTGGAAGTCTACCTCTTTTTAAGATTAATTTAACTAAGGTATCTTTATCAATTTCTCCCCATGTTACATAATCTTTAACTTTTTGTAACATTCCTTTAAATGTATCTGTTTCTGGAACAATTACACAGTGATTAACTTTATGTAGCCTTAACATTTTTAAGGTGTCTGCTATGTCTCTTCTTACTCCAATTCTACCTCTTATTCTAATAACAGCATAAGCCATATTTCTCACCTTAATTATTATGGAATATAAAATAATAATTTAAATAAAACTTTAAAATAGTTGGTTTTTCAAAATAAAAATGATTTACAATACTCTACCTTCAACGATTCCTAATTTCTTTTTACTCTTATCCATAACTCTTACAAAATTCAAACTCTTTAAAGCTTCAAATGTAGCCATTGCAAAGTTGTAAGTAGTTCTTGTTTCTCCAAATGTTTTTGTCCAAACGTCTTTAATTCCTGCCAATCCTAAAACTGCCTTAGCGACATCTCCAGCAACTAATCCAACACCTTTTGGTGCAGGTAATATTTCAACTACAGTACTTCCACACTTTCCATAGCCTTTATATGGAATTGAGTGAGGGGTTCCACAACCACACTCCCAGGAACCACAACCTCTCTTAACTCTAATAATATTTTTCTTTGCCTGTGCAATAGCCTTTCTTATTGCTGGCCCAACTTCTTTAGCCTTACCTTTTCCTACACCAACATAACCATTTCTGTTTCCTACAACAACAGTTGCTCTAAATCTTGCTCTTCTTCCAGACTTGTGCATTCTCTGAACTAACTTAACATCTAAAACTTTCTCTTCCAAATCTGGAAGAAGTGCATCAACTATTTCAGGCTCTAAGATTGGTAAGTTATTGTCTAATATGTAATCAATGTCAGTTATTTGTCCTTCTTTAACCATCCTTCCAATGGTTGTTTTTGGTTCCCACTCATCTATATTAAATCTCATTATCTCACCTTAGAACATGCTATCAATTTTTGCCTTAATTTCTTCAAAGTGTTCTGGTAATTTTTCTGGTTCTAAACCTTTCTCTAAGTATTTTGAAAACTGTCTTTTGTATTTTTCCTCATCTTCTTCTTTTAACATCTCAGCATATGCTTTTATGTGTTCTCCTCTTATTCTGTCTTCTGATGGTAATATCTCCTCTCCATGTGGAATATTCATACCAGCATCTAAAGCTCCTTTTAGCATTGCAAATACTGCTGCTCCTTTTGTAGCTCTATGCAACCCAATATCTAAAACTGCCTCGGTATAACCCTTAGCTAAGGCTTTTTTACCTAACAAGTATCCTGTTAAGTATGCTGAAGGCAAGTTTCCAGTATGTCCTTTATAACCCAACTTAATTAATTCTCTTGAATGAGCAGATACAACTGTTTTGTCACCTTTTTCATCATACAATACTATTTGAGCTATACAATGATTCAAAGATTTTCTTACAACCAATCTTGGCTTTCTTGATAATAATAATTTTAATCTTTTTCTGTAATCAGTTTTTGCTTCTCTTCTTCTTCTAAATTTAACTCTATAAGTTGGACCTGTAGCCATAACATCTCACCCTGTTAAATTAAAAATTATTTATTGTTTTAAAAGGTCGTGTTCTTTCATGTATAAGAAAAGGTGGCTCTTACTTCTGAATGCTCCACCTTTAGCCATTCTGTAAAGTTTTCTATAAACTTTTCTATCAATTTTTCCAGAATCTCTTAAATATTTTAATGTTTTTCTCAAAGCTCTAATTGTAGCCATCCATCTTTCTTTTGGAGGAGTTCTTGCTCCTGCAGCTCCTCTTCTTGAACCAGGACCTCTTCTTCTACCTTTCTTTTTTTGCTCTTTTAATTTTTTAACTCTTGCACTACTTATTCCCTTTTTCTGTTTTTTCTTAATAACTCCATCTTTAATTAAAGATCTTATATCATCTCTTGTCATTGCCATTTTAACTCTTTCTAACTGTGTTGGATCTATCCAGACTCTATCAATACCACATTTTAATATTTCAGCAGCTAATTTTCTTTGAACTGATACGTCCATAACTCTCACCTTATAAACTAAGAGGGTATTAAATATTAAAAAAGCTTAGTTATTCATTTTCATTGTTGTTATTTAGTTTTTCAGCAAATTTTAATAATTCTTCCTGTTTCTCTTCTGATATATTTAATATTCTTATTCCTAACTCTCTTGCTCTTTTGATGATTTCAATTTTCTTTCTCTTACCAACTGTTGAAGCAATCCTTGCTCCCTGTGTTTCAGGGTTTAATTTCTCTAAATCTTTAACATTATAAACTAAAACATCCTCTAAACCACTTGGGTGTAATCCTCTAACGGCTTTAGGCATTCTGTATCCAATTTCAACGACAGGAGGCTTTTCTTTCCATTTTAATCTCATCTTACTATGTCTTCCTTTAGGTCTTCTCCATTTTTCTCCTAACCTTTTATGTCTGTGTGCCTCTTGTCTTATAAAGTCAGGCTTTTTCATTTTTAATTTAAATCTTAATCTTAATAGCCTATCCATATTATCTCCCTCTTATTTAAATTTTTAGATAACCTTTCCAGCCTTTTCTACAATATAAATTCCATCCTGGAAAACTCTTGGATCTCTATTTTTAATTCTTGTAGCCTGTTCTATATTGGCGGCGGTTTGTCCTACTTTTTCTTTATCGATTCCAGTAACTATAACATCCTCTCCACTAACTTTGACTGTAACTCCTTCTAAGATTTTTGCTCTTCTTGGGTGTTTTTCTCCTAAGAAGTTTTCAATGATGACTTCATTACCTTTAACACTAACTTTCATTGGGAAGTGAGCATATCTAATTTTTAGTTTGTATGTAAATCCTTCTGTAACTCCTTTAATCATGTTATTTATGTGTGCTGTTATAGTTCCAACCATTGCTTTATCTTTTCTTCTTGGATATTCGCAAGATATAACAACTTCATCTCCTTCCTTCTTAATTACAATTTTTGGATGTTCAAATTTTCTTCTTAATTCCTTCCCTCCACTTTTAACAACGACTTCATTATTGTTTATTTCTACTTGAACATTTTCTGGAATTTTAATTCTTTTTTCAATATAAGCGGCAACGGGCATAAACTCACCTCAAAATTTAGATTTAATTTACTTGGGTTAGATGTAAAACCGTGTTTAATAGACATAAGCTAATAATCTTCCACCTAATCCTCTTTTCTTAGCTTCTTCGTGGCTCATAACTCCCTGAGTAGTTGAAACAATTAGGATTCCAAAATCTCTTGCTGGCAAGTATCTTTTTTCAAACTTTTCATATCCAAATTTTTTAACAGGGAATCTTGGCTTTATAGTACCACATTTGTTGATCTTACCTACTAATTCAACTTTATAAATTCCTCCTCTTCCATCTTCTATAAATTCAAATTCTCCTATATATCCATGATCTTGCATAACTTTTAAGACTCTTCCAATTAACTTAGATGCTGGTTTTATATAAACTACCTTTTTACCCACTCTCTCACAGTTGGAAATATGGTTTAATGCATTTGCTAGTGGGTCCATTAAACTCATGTTTTCCCTCCAAAAGAATTTTTAAATGTTTTAAATTAAGTTTAAATTTTTAATCTAATTTCTTAAATCCTAATTTATGAGCTATTTCTCTAAAACATTGTCTACAAAGGTTTAATCCATACTTCCTAATTAATCCTGGTCCTACATGACCACATCTTTGGCATGGCCTAATACCATATCCATACTTTTTTTTCCAAGGTTTTTTAGCCATCTACATCACCCTTTTTCTTATTGTGCTTCTTCTTCCTCTAAAACTCTCTCAACTTTAATTCCAAAGGTTTTTTCTATAAATTCAATAGCCTCTTCTCTTGTTAATCTATGTCTTCTTGGAACTTTTGCTCTACATCTTTTTCTTCTTTTTACTCTAAATCCAGGTCTTTCTAATGTTACACAAACATCCATCCCAAAAATTCCAATCATTGGGTCATATTTTTGTCCAGGGAAATCTATATGTTCGTGGATACCAAATGAGAAGTTTCCGTAATCATCAAATGAATAATCATATAATTTTTTACCTTCTTTTTGAAAAGCCTCAAAAGCATTTTTTAAAAATTCTTCTGCTTTTTTACCTCTCAAAGTAACTTTTAATCCAATTGGTAATTTTTTTCTGATACCAAATGTTGGGTTTGTTTGCTTAGCTCTTGTTCTTATAGGTTTTTGTCCAGTCAACTCTTCAATAACTTTTTCTCCTTTTGTTAATCTATCTCCACTTTCTCCTACTCCAAAATTAACAACAACTTTTTCAATTCTTGGTTTTAACATAGGATTTTTTTGCCACAATTCTTCAAAGCTCATGTTTCTCCCTCATTACTTTATAATAACAAATTTACAACTTAATAATAGGTTCTTCGTCTCCAACGACAAAGACATAGTCTTTAACTGTCTTGAATTTGTCTCCTTCTAAGTTCTCTAATGTAACTATGTCTGGATAAATTCCTCTTTTCTCAATTTCAACGATTCTTGCAAAGTCTCCAACGTGTTTTCCTCCAGTAATGTATGCTAACTTACCGACTTCAAATGGAATGTGAGCCTTAATTTCTTGATCTGGGATTGTAATTAATAGAGTGTCTCCAGTTTTATATACATCCTCTTTAGGGTTTGTAGGATCTGAAACTCTAATTAATATGTTTCTACCATCGTGTAAGTTTAGTTGAATGTGACCTCCTTTAACAACAGTTTTGTTTTTAATTTTACATAATTTTAAATCTGGATTTTCTGTTGGTCTTAATTTAACTCTTCCTTTTCTGTCAAATAATACTCTGTAATTTTCATTAGCATCAGGTAATGAGACAACATCCATCAATCCAACAGGTAACTTCTCTTCTCTTCTAACTCTTCCATCAACTAAAACTTTACCCATCTTAATAATTTTTTTAGCCTCTCTTGCATTGTCAGCGTATTTTAAAACGTCTCTAATAATTAACAAGAGAGGTAGAGATTCACTCATTGGGTGAGCTCCTGGTAAAGGTCTAACAGTAAATTTAGCTACTTTTCTTGGTAATTCCCATCTAACTGGAGCTGCCAATCTTTTCAAATGTCTTTTTGGACCTTTTTTTGCCATTATTTCACCTTAACATATTTTTAATTTTGTTTACTTTTTAATATGTTTGAATCTTCTTTCATCTTTGTCATAGAGTTTAATAATCATAACATTTGATGGATGGATTGGATATGGAACTTCTTTTCCATCCTGTCTTTTGTTGTAAGCTCCTTCAACATAGATTCTGTATCTTTTCAAATCAACTTTTGTAACTTCTCCCTCTAATCCCTTAAAGTCTCCTCTCATTATCCTTACAACATCTCCCTTTCTAACCGGAATAGCGTTTTTACCTAATTTTTCTTTTAACTCTTTTGATAACATTGCAGACATAACCTTTCTTCTCAAATGAAGTGGTGCGTTAAATAACGCTTTTCTTTGTTTTCTTGGCTGTTTTGACTTTGTAAAAGCCATAATTTCACCTTTGATTATAGGTTTATTTTATTATTATAATCTTAGATTTTAAATTATTATTTTAGCAATTCTTGCAATACCTGGCCATCTTTCTGCTGCTTCTTTAGCTACAGGTCCCTTAATATCAGAACCTTTTGGGTTTCCGTCTGGAGTTACTATAACAACTGCATTATCTGCAAACTTAACTCTTGTTCCGTCTGGTCTTCTAATTTCTTTTCTTTGTCTTATTACAACTGCCGGTAAAACCTGTTTTCTCATCTCAGGGGTTCCCTTTTTAACGGTAACGATAACCATATCCCCTACTCTTGCAGTAGGTAATCTTCTTGCTACACCTTTATAGTTCCTCACAGCAATAATTTCTACTTCCTTAGCTCCAGTGTTATCAGCACATATACATCTTGCACCTACTGGTAGAGCCCTTACAGGTTTTGAACCAATTGCTTTCATATTTTTTCACCTATTAGATTTTTACGAGTTAAATTATTTTTGTTCATTTGATGCTTCGTCTACTCTTCCTAATTTTTCAACAACAACAAATGATTTTGTTTTACTTATTGGTCTGCACTCCATAACTCTTACAATATCTCCAACTTTTGCATTTATACATGGAGGGTTGTGAGCAACTAATTTTGAACTTCTTCTTTCATATCTTTCATATTTTTTAATGTACTTTATAATTTCCCTTTTAATTATAACAGTCTTGTGTGGTTTGTCACTAACTACTACACCTACGAAACTTTGTCCTCTTACTGGTAGAGAGCCGTGAAATGGACAATGTTTATCATCACACTCTACTTCTGGAGCTTTTACAGGGATTCCTATATTTTTTGCTACCATGGTCTTTACCTCCAATTTTGATTATTGTTTATAAATAAGGCATAGTTTATAATAAAAACTTATAACATAACATTAACAGTTGTAGAAACTGTGAAAGACTTAATGTTAAAAACCTATATATTACTTTAACGGTTGGGGCAAAAAAGAACAAAAGGTTTAAATTAATATGGATATATGATTTTTACTTTTTTTTTCAATCTTTCTTCAGGTCTTCCTATTAATAATCTCCCATCAACTTTTATTTTACAGTTTTTTAGTTCAAATATAAAGGTTGCAATGTCTTTTGGAATTCTCACTTCTTTTCCATCGTCTTTTTCTATTATTAATGTATTTCTGCTCTCATCAACTACTTTACCTTTAATGCCTATCATTGATTTATTTTTTGAATCAGCAATAGTAACTCTAAGACCTATAAGTTCGTGTTTTAATATATTGTAAGGAGTTATCATAATATTTGCCCCAACCGTTTTACGGGGACGGGGTGTGCCCTATAAAAGGGCATCCGCGTCCCCTTAAATGTTCATTATGTAGAAAAATAAGATAGTAAGAGAAAGGAGGAATAATTAGAAGTAATAATAAAAATTATCTAACTTCAATAGAATCCTTTGAGAATCCCATTTTAACGAGCACTTCTGCAACATTTTTTCTATGATCTCCTTGAAGTTCAATAGTGTTATCTTTAACAGTCCCTCCACAGGCACATATATCCTTTAATTTTTTAGCAAGTTCTTTTAAGTCAATAACACTTGCATCAAAACCTTCAATTATAGTCATTAATTTACCAAATCTTCTTTTTGTAACATATATTTTTATTTTTTGTTCCTCTTTAGCAATTTCTTCACAAACACATAGTTCTTTAGGCAAACCACACCTTGGGCAAATTTCTGGCATTACTGCACCTCTAAGTTTTACTCTTTATATGGGTAGAAATATATTTTATAATATCTATAGGAAGTATTTAAATTTTTCCAATATAAAGTTATTTTGATTACTGTTGTTGTGAAGCCATTCTTTTCTTTTCATTCATTATAGTTAATATTCTTGCAATAGTTCTTCTAAGTTCTCTCATTCTACCTGGATTTGATGGAGATCCAGAAGTAGCTACAGCGACTCTCTCTTTAAATAATTCTCTTTTAAGCTCTATAAGTTTTTCTTTAAGTTCATCAATAGACATTTCTCTTAACTCATTAGCCCTTAATATTGCCATAATCTTTCACCTTATAGTATTTTATTGTTCCTCCTCTTCTACTACATGCTTAACTTCTGCATCTTCTTTAATTATAATCTCATCAGGTAATAAGACATCTGGTCTCATAATTTTTACTGTAACTCCAATAATCCCAGGCTTTGTTTTTGCAATAGCTCTTCCCTTATCTACTAAATCCTCAGCAGGCTCTCCACAGTGTTTCATATATCCAGCCATGAATTTTTCAGTTCTTGCTCTTTCTCCAGTTAATTTTCCAGAAATAATTACTACTACTCCCTTAGCCCCAGCATTCATAACTCTTCTTACAGCAGTATGTCCTACTCTTCTAAAGTGTAGTCCTCTCTCCAATGACTGAGCTATTTTTAAAGCGACAACTTGAGCATCCAAGTCAGGATTTTCGATAGGTCTAACATCGATTTGTGGTTTTTCAACACCAAACTCTTTACTTAATGTTTCAGTTAATTCTCTTATTCTACTACCTCTTCTACCTATAACAAAACCAGGTTTTTCAGCATATATAATAATTTTTGTTCCTATTGGGGTTTTTCTAATTTCACAGTGACTGTAACCTGCTCTACTTAACTCTTCTTTAAAATATTCATCAATTAATAATCTTTTAACATTTTCTTTAACAAATACTCTTTCAATCATCATTCCACCTTTTATAAATTATTTTTTAGTGGTATTCTTCTAAGATAACTTGTATATGGACAGTTTCTTGGAATTTTGGAGTGGCTCTACCAAATGCTCTTGGCATGTATCTTTTGAGTGTTATTCCTTTATTGGTTGAGATATGTTTTATTCTCAATTTTTCAACATTTAAACCTTTGTATTCTGCGTTTGCCTTTGCGTGTTTTAATATTTTTAAAATTGCTTTAGCAGCTTTAACTGGGTATCTTCCTGCAGGCCATCCAAGTTTTCCTTTTCTATGCCCAACTTTTTTGCAGTGTCTTCTAAATAGAACTGGTCTTCTCATAGCGATAACATCTTCCAAGAACTTTATAGCCTCGTCTAACTTCATTCCATTTATTGATTTACAAATCTCTCTTGCGTGCTTTCTTGATATTGGAATGTTTCTTCCCATAGCTCTTGCAGTTTTTTCAGGATTGACCTGTATTTTATATTTTAATTTACCCATAATATACCACCTTTAATAATGTTTAAGACTAATAACTTTTAATTGGTTCTTTAAGTAATAATATATTAATAGATTGATTAAATTCATAATAATTGAAAGAGATAAGATTTTAGAATGTAAGAATATAAAATTTTTAAAGTGTTATATATAATTTACGAATAAATGAAATAACAAAATAAAAGCGAATATTACTTAAATAATTTAAAAAAGTCATGAAATCTATGCTAATGAAACTTCAACGGTTTCTACACTTTCAACATCGTCAATTTCAGCTAAAGCATTTTCTATAGGTTCAGTTCCTCCTTCTCTTTCTTCCATTTCAATAACTACATATACTGTGTATAATCCAAATGCTAATGGCTCATCAAATAATCCTCTAATTGCAACATCCTGTGTTTCTAAAACTTTTTTTACTTTTTCTTTCAATTGTTCTTTATCAACTTCTGGACTTTTCGGCATAATTTTTATTTTTGCTAACACTGACGCCATTATTTCACCACATTATTTTTATTATGGACCTTCAAACCCACACTTTGGACACTTGTAAGGGTTGTTTAATTTTCTACATCTTTCACATCTTACTATCTCTACCTCTCCACAGTTTGGACATAAAAACTTTGTTGATTTCTCTCTTGGAGCTATTTCAGCATTACAGCTTATACAAATGTATTTCATATTTTTCACCCAATTTTCTAATTTTTAAATTTTTTAATTTTTATTTATTAATTTGTTTAATTTAATTTTATTGTAATATTTTGTGTTTGTAATCTTAATCTATGACAATTTTTGTATATATGTTGGGTTTTCCTTCTAAGATGTCAATAACTCTTTGCGGATATTTGCCATTTACAACATAAGCAGTCATTTTAAATTTTTTTAAGAGAATAGGAAAAGTTTTATCTACAGAGGTTAAGCCTTGTATTTCATTCGCATTAATAATATTTAATAGTTTCCCTCCAGGGAACTTATCATATATTCCATCAACATCTGTAGCTATTATTATTTCTTTAACATCTAATAGATTTCCAATATATAAACTTAATGAGTCTGATGTTACATCCCAAGAATGTTCAGATATGTCAGTGGATATTAAAATTTTTGAGGGTAATAATATTGCTATTTTTTCTTTTTTTATTTCTCTTTTTAAATCAAATAATGTATCGTATGCTTTTATATTGCCTATTTCGGAGTATATCTCTCCAATTAGATCCATACATTTTATTGCTAATTTGTGAGATAATGAATTTGAAAGATTTAAAGATTTGTCTATTTTTCTAACGACATTTGCGAATTCTCCTCCTCCTGGTATTATAACGATATTTTTATTACTCTCTTTTACATAATTTTTTAGTGTTTTTAATAATGGCTTGGCATCATAAGTTAAAGAACCTCCAATTTTTACAATGTGCATAATCTCACTGTTTTAAAATTTCATAGAAAACCTTAACCATTTTTACTAAATCCTCTATTTTAATATATTCATTAGGTTGATGAGCAGTTCCTTCTCCAATACCCCAAACACCTACTTTATAATCTTTTTCTCTTAAAAATGCCGCAACAGTACCTCCGCCCATTCCACAAAGTTTTGCCTCTCTATTTAATACTTTCTTTATTGCGTCTCCTAACTCTTTAATAATTTCTGAATTTTCGTCTGTGTAATTTGGATTTTCTAATTTTAATATTTCATAATTTATTTTTGGAGTTGTTGAGTTATCATAATGTTTAATGTATTTTTTAAAGTCGAATTCTTTGATAAATTTATCTATAAAATTTAAAACATCCTCTATTTTGTAATTTGGTAAAATTCTACAATCAAAAACAACCTCTACACTTCCAGGAATTGTATTTGGATTAGTTACATTGTTTTTTAACATAGTTGGTTCAAATGTTGAATATTTTGGAAGAAATATAGAATTTTTTACTGAGAATGTTTCATATAGATTTTTATATAATTCATTTGCAAAATTAAATAAAATAATATTTGAGTTTAATCCACTTTCTGGCATGCTTCCATGACACTGTTTCCCTTTAATTGTAAATTTTATCCACAATATCCCTTTTTCGCCAATTTCTATATATTCTCCCGTAGGTGTTCCAAAATCAGGGACAATTATTAAATCATCCTTTTTGAATATCTCATTTTCAAAGTTATTTAAAAGATATTTTAAGCCGTATTCACTACCATCTTCTTCATCAGAAACAAAGATTAAAGATAAGTTGTATTTTGGAGTAATTTTATTCTCAAAAATCATTTTTAATAATAGTATAGAGGAAACTATTCCTTTATGGTTATCTTCTGCTCCTCTACCATAAATTTTTCCGTCTTTAATTACAGGTTCATAAGGATTTGTATTCCATAAACTTATATCCCCTTCTGGGACAGTATCTAAGTGAGATATAATATGTAAAGTTTTTTCTTTTCCAAAATCTACTTTAAATACTATATTTGGCCTCTCAATGCCGTATTTATCTATCACATTGTATTCTTTTAAGGAGTAGTTTTTTATGTCATATTTTTTAACATATTCCATTAACTTTTTTTTAACATACTCTGCCTTTTCTTTCTCTCCTTTTCCACCAAATGATGGATTAACTGAGTTAATTTTTATTAAGTTTTTTTCTAACTCTATTGCCTCTTCTGTTAAGTTCATAAACATCATCTCATTAAAATGTATATTGAAATTATTTTATGTTTTTAAAAATTAATTAAGGAAAAAGTTTATATATTTTTGTTCTATATAATGAACAATATATACAAAGTGTGTGATATAATGAACAATAACATCTCAAAAATTATTGGAGAGAAGATATCAAAATTAAGAAAAGAGAAGGGAATATCGCTATCTAAACTTGCAGAACTTGCTAAAATCTCAAAATCAACGTTATCAAGCATAGAATCTGGAAATGCAAATCCAACAATTTCAACACTATGGGCAATAGCAGATGCATTAAATGTTCCTTTTGGAGAGTTGCTACCAAAAGAGTTTAATGAGGTTGATGAATCTGGGATTACTGTTAAACTCATAGAGCAATCCGAAGGAAAACCAAAAATTGAAGTTTATTTAATGAAATTAGAGCCAAATAGTGTTAGAGAAGCAAAACCCCATAAAAAAGGAGTTATTGAGAAGGTTTTGGTTATTAAGGGAAAGATGGTTGTTGGCTCTAAAAGTTCTCCAAAATGTTTGAAAGTTGGAGAGGAGATTGAATTTTGTGGAGATGTTCCACATATCTATAAGGCATTGGATGAGGAAGTTTCAGCAATTGTTGTATTATATTATTTTCCTATGGAAATTGTGAAAATTAAAAGTTTATTTTAGGTTGGGAATATGTTTAAAAGAGGGTTAATTAGGAGTTTTCCAATAGCTATTGGTTATTTACCAGTTGCTATTACTTTTGGAGTCTCTGCATTGGCTTTAGGGTTTAGTAAGGTTGAGGTATTTTTAATCTCTGCCTTAATCTTCGCAGGAGCGAGTCAGTTTGCTTTAATTTCTCTATTGCCTTATTCGGTTATAGATGCGGTATCTGTTGCCTTAATTTTAAATTTAAGACCCGTTGATAGTGTTAAAAATTAAAAAATAAGATTGGGATAACATGAAACATTATTTAGCAATATTGGTTGTCTCAATTGGGACATATTTAATGAGATTGTTGCCAATAATATTTAATACAAGATTTAAAAAATTAAAAGGTGTGAATGAATTTTTTGCTTATTCATCATCTGCCATTATCTCTGCACTTTTTGTTACTTCATTAGTGTCTTTTCCAATTAATTTGGAGAGTTTAAGTGTAAATATAATTGCTCTAATATTTGTATTCCTATCATATAAAAAATGGAAAAATTTTGGAATTTCAATATTAATTGGATTGTTGCTCATCTATTACTAAATAATATAATTAATATAATTAAATTATAAATTATTATAATTTTTTAGTGAAATTTTGGTTTACATGTGTGAGTAAATTTAATATAATAAAAAGGTTTGGTGCTTGATATGAAATGCTCCAAATGTATTAAAAAACTTTGTTATACTGGAAAAAACTGTAGAGAAGATCTAACTGAAGAAATTTTGGAAGAATACAATAAAAAAGAAAATTTGAAAATAACTGAAGTTTCTTCTTATATTGAAAGCACATACTATATGAAAAAAACAAGATTGGAGGAGATTATAGAATTTTGCAAACTTATGGATTATAAAAAGATTGGCATAGCATTTTGTATAGGTTTAGAAAATGAAGCAAAAATATTGGATGAAATTTTATCACAATATTTTGATGTTTATTCAGTTTGTTGTAAAGTTTGTGGAATTGATAAAGATATTTTAAAGTTGAAAAAAATTAATGATAATCAGAAAGAGGCTATGTGCAATCCCATAGGACAGGCTAAAATTTTAAATGAAATTGGAACAGATTTAAATATTATTGTAGGGCTGTGTATAGGACACGACATTTTATTTCAAAAGTATTCAAAAGCACCAACAACAACATTTATAGTTAAAGATAGAGTTTTATCTCATAACCCAGTAGGGGCATTATATAGCAAATACTATTTAAAAAAGTTAAAAAATTTTAAATAAAAATCTTAGCGTGATAAGATGAATAAAATGAAAGATTTAAGACCAATAATATGGAATGATAATAAAAAAGAACTGATATTAATTGATCAAAGGAAATTACCACATAAATTAGAGTATTTTGTTTGTAAAAATTATAAGGATGTTGCCTATGCAATAAAGGATATGGTAGTTAGAGGAGCTCCTGCCATTGGAGTAACTGCCGGTTATGGAATGGCATTGGCTGAGATTAATGGAGATGACATTTATAAGGCATACAACACTTTAAGAAATACTCGTCCTACAGCAGTTAATCTATTTTGGGCGTTGGATAGATGTTTAAAGGCATATAATGAAGGAAGGTCTATATTGGAGGAGGCAAAAAAAATTCATGAAGAAGATATAGAAACCTGCAAAAAAATTGGAATGATTGGAGAAAAACTTATAGAAGATGGAGATACTATTTTAACTCACTGTAATGCTGGGGCTTTAGCAACTTCTGCTTATGGAACCGCCTTGAGTGTTATTAGATTTGCATATTACAATGGAAAAAAAATTAAAGTTATTGCAGATGAAACAAGACCAAGATTGCAAGGGGCTAAATTAACAGCCTTTGAGTTAAATTATGAAGGAATTCCAGTTAAAGTTATTACTGATAATACTGCTGGATTTTTAATGCAAAAGGGAGAGATTGATAAAATTATAGTTGGGGCAGATAGAATCTTAGCAGATGGAACTGTCTATAACAAAATTGGAACATATAGTTTGGCAGTTTTAGCTAAATATCATGGAATTCCTTTCTATGTAGCCGCTCCATTATCTACTTTTGATTTAAAAAGTTCTGAAAAGGATGTTATCATAGAAGAGAGAGATGAAAAAGAAGTAGCGTATATTGATGGGATTAGAATAGTCCCAGAAGGTGTTAATTGCTACAATTATGCCTTTGATAAGACACCTCCAGATTTGATAACTGCAATAATAACTGAAAAAGGTATAATAAAACCAAAAAAAGAAGAAATTTTAAGATTATTTTAAACCATAGGGGCTCCACACCGCATAGAGGGAGACCCTCTATTGCTATTCTACCCCATAGGGGGCTCTGCTCCCTATTGGTATACCCCTGAACATTTGTCTTTTTATTTTTTAATATCAGATCCCCTTAAGGGTCTGATTTTATACAAAGAATTATATAATAAAGTTGAGGAAGAGGAGAAGAAATTAAGACAACAATTTCCATCCCCTTAGGGGTCTGATTTTATACAGGACACGATTTGAGGAGATTTTAATATATAATTGCTTTATTATGCTTCTATATTAGGGTTAATTTTTCGAAGGGTCAATAACTGTCGTTATTTATGTATCTCCGAACTTATATATAAACTTTTCTATTTTAATTTAATCCTTTAAAAATCTTTAAAAATTTTAATATTAACTTATTTATTGGGGAAAATTAGAGA
>JALVUY010000020.1 GCA_027023665.1 Methanocaldococcaceae archaeon | reverse complement strand
GACCCTCAATCTGGCGCCTTTGACCTGGCTTGGCGACCCCCGCTCTCTATTAGGAAATTTTATTTTATAACATTTATATATAAACCTTACGCCGAAAAATATATATATGAGTTATTGAATTATACGATATTACGTGCCGAGGTGGCTTAGCTGGTTATAGCGCCCGGCTCATACGGATATCCCAGGCATTTACGCCTGGGTCCTGGGAAACCGGGAGGTCGAGGGTTCGAATCCCTCCCTCGGCACCATTTATTTTATTATTTTATCACATTATATTTGTTAATTTGAATATTTTTAATATTTAATTAGGTGTCATTAAATGAAAATTATAGTTTGCATAACCGGAGCAAGTGGAGTTATCTATGCAAAGAGATTGTTAGAAGTTTTAAAGGATAAAGTAGAAATAGATTTAATTATATCAAACTCTGCAAAAAAAATAATTAAAGAGGAGTTAAATATTGATTGGAAAGAATTAATAAAATTTGCCACAAATTATTATGAAAATGATAATTTTTTTTCACCAATTGCCTCTGGCTCTAATAAGTTTGATGTAGTCATAGTTATTCCTTGCTCAATGAAAACACTATCAGCAATTGCTAATGGATACTCATCAAATTTAATAGTTAGAGTTTGTGACATTGCCTTAAAAGAGAGAAGAAAATTAATTATTATGCCCAGAGAAATGCCATTAAATAGCATACATTTAGAAAACATGCTAAAATTGTCAAATTTAGGGGCTGTAATAATGCCTCCTATTCCAGCGTTTTATCACAAACCAAAAAACATTGATGACATAGTTAATTTTGTTGTTGGAAGAGTTTTAGACATTTTAGGGATAGAAAATAATTTATTTAAAAGATGGGGTGAATAATTTTAAAAATTAAGAAAATTTTTTGAAGTTTTAAAAACAAAAAAGAATAAAAATAAAAATTTTAATGTAATTAATTAGTGGTGATATTTATGCTCGATAAATTAGGAGAGAGTTTAAATAAGGCATTAAATAAATTAAAAATGGCTACATTTGTTGATAAAAAATTAATAAAAGAGGTTATTAAGGACATTCAAAGGGCTTTAATTCAGGCTGATGTTAATGTAAAATTAGTTTTAAAGATGAGTAAGGAGATTGAAAGAAGGGCTTTAGAGGAAAAAACTCCTAAAGGTTTATCGAAAAAGGAGCATATTATAAAAATAGTTTATGAAGAATTAGTTAAGTTGTTGGGAGAGGAGGCAAAAAAATTAGAGTTAGATCCAAAAAAGCAAAATGTTATTTTATTGGTTGGTATTCAGGGGAGTGGTAAAACAACTACTGCCGCAAAGTTAGCAAGATATATTCAAAAAAGAGGTTTAAAGCCTGCATTAATAGCGGCAGATACATATAGACCAGCAGCATATGAGCAATTAAAACAACTGGCTGAAAAAATCAATGTTCCTATATATGGAGATGAAAGTAAGAAAAAATCACCAATAGATATTGTTAAAGAAGGAATGAATAAATTTAAAAAGGCAGATGTTTTAATTATAGATACTGCTGGAAGACACAAAGAGGAAAAGGGTTTATTAGAAGAGATGAAGCAAATTAAAGAAATAGCCAATCCAGATGAGATTATCTTAGTTATAGATGGAACTATTGGACAACAGGCAGGGATTCAGGCAAAGGCTTTTAGAGAGGCAGTTGGAGAGATTGGTAGTATTATAGTTACTAAATTAGATGGTTCTGCCAAAGGGGGTGGGGCCTTAAGTGCAGTTGCAGAAACAAAAGCACCAATAAAGTTCATTGGAATTGGGGAAGGAATAGATGATTTAGAGCCTTTTGATCCTAAAAAGTTTATATCAAGACTGTTAGGAATGGGAGACTTGGATAGTTTATTAGAAAAGGCAGAAAATATAATTGATGAAAAAACTGAGGAAAGTATAGATGCAATAATGAAAGGAAAATTTACATTAAATGAACTTTTATATCAATTAGAGGCTCTTGAAAATATGGGATCAATGAAAAAAATTTTAAGTATGATTCCTGGATTTGGAGGAACTATGCCAAAAGAACTCTCAACATTAACAGAATCTAAAATAAAAAAGTATAAGGTAATTATAAGCTCAATGACAAAAGAGGAGAGAGAAAATCCAAAGATAATTAAGGCTTCAAGAATTAGAAGAATAGCAAGAGGTTCTGGTACTTCTGAAAAAGATGTTAAAGAAGTTTTAAGATATTATGAAATTACAAAAAACGCAGTTGATAAGCTAAGAAAGGGTAAAATGCTCAAAATTGGAGGACCATTAGGACAAGTTTTAAGACAGTTAATGTATAGAGACATTTAATTATTCCTATTTTCCATCTATTCTTACCTTATGGATGTATTTTATTGTTTTATTTTTTTATTTGAAAATATTTTATGAAAATTTTTATATGCTATATATTAAATACTTTCAAATAATCTAAAAATCTTTTAGAGGTTAAAATTATGAAAACAATTCAAGAAATTAACGAAAAAATTAAAAAAGGAGAGGCAATTGTAGTAACGGCGGAAGAGATGATAAAAATCGTAGAAGAGGAAGGGAGTAAAAGAGCAGCTGAGTATGTTGATGTTGTAACTACAGGAACATTTGGAGCAATGTGTTCATCTGGTGTATTTATAAACTTTGGACATTCGGATCCTCCTATAAAGATGCTAAAAATATATTTAAACAATGTTGAAGCTTATGGTGGTTTAGCGGCTGTTGATGCATATATTGGAGCTTCTCAACCAAATGAAGATCCTGATATTGATATCAATTATGGAGGAGCACATGTCATAGAGGATCTCGTTAGAGGAAAGGAAGTTGAACTATATGCAGAAGGATATACAACAGACTGTTATCCAAGAAAAGATGTAAATGTTAAGATAACTCTAAAAGATGTTAATCAGGCTATTATGGTAAATCCAAGGAATTGCTATCAAACATACGCGGCAGCAACAAACAGTAGAGAGGAGAAAATTTATACTTATATGGGAATACTACTTCCAGAATACAGTAATGTTCATTACTCAGGGGCTGGACAACTAAATCCTCTACAAAATGACTATGATCCTCAAACTAAGTCTTATAATACAATAGGTATTGGGACAAGAATATTCTTAGGAGGAGGGATTGGATATATAATAGGAGAAGGGACTCAACATAATCCTCCATTTGGAACATTGATGGTAAAAGGAGATTTAAAGACAATGGATCCAAAATTTGTAAGGGCCGCTACAATGCCAAGATATGGAAGCACTTTGTATATTGGAATAGGTGTTCCAATCCCTGTGTTAAATGAAAAAATAGCTGAAAGGTGTGCAATTAAAGATGAAGATATTGAAGTGCCAATTTATGATTATGGAGTTCCAAGGAGAGATAGACCATTAGTAGCAAAAACAAATTATAAAGAGTTGAGAAGTGGAAAAATAACTTTAAGGGTTAATATAGATGGAAAAGAAGTTGAAAAAACTGTAAAGACTGGGCCAGTATCGAGTTATAAAATGGCAAGAGAAGTTGCTGAAACATTAAAAAAATGGATTTTAGATGGAAGATTTTTATTAACTGAAAGGGTTGATAATTTAGGAAGAGCTGAATGTAAGCCAATGAAATCTCCAATTACTTTAGTTAGAGATATACTAAGTAAGCCACCAATAGTTGCGCCAAGTAACATAACAATAATGGAAGCTGCTAAAATTCTAATTGAACACAATATAAACCACTTGCCAATAGTTGATGAATATGGTAAGTTAGTAGGAATTATAACATCTTGGGATATTGCCAAGGCATTAGCACAAAACAAAAAAACAATTGAGGAAATTATGACAAGAAATGTTATTACTGCCTACGAGGATGAGCCTGTTGATCACGTAGCTAAAAAAATGAGTGAACATAACATTTCAGGATTACCTGTAGTTGATGAAAATAGAGTAGTTGTAGGAATTATTACATCAGAAGACATATCAAGACTATTTGGGGGGAAAAAATGAAGAAAAAAATATTCTATTGGACAGATTCAGAGCATATAAATAAACCAGTTATTTCTGACACTATTTTAAACACTGGAGTGAAAATAAATATTTTAAAAGCAAAAGTAGAGCCTCAAGAGGCATTTTTAATATTAGAGTTATTTGGTAGTAAGGAACAAATTGAAAAGGCGTTAGAATATTTATCAAAATTTGGGGAGATTGAAGAAATTTCTAAAGTTATAAAAAGAGATTTAGAAAAATGTGTTCATTGCGGATGCTGTATAACACAATGTCCATTAAATGTGATTTATTTGGATGATGATTATAATGTAGTTTTTAAAGAAGAGGAATGTGTTGGATGTAAAAACTGTATGAAAGCCTGTCCATTCAAAGCTATTGAGATTATTGAATAACTACAGCCATAGTGGGGGCGTAGCCCCCTCTATGGTCGTATTACCTCGCTTCGCTTGATAATGCCTCTTTTTTATAATTTGCCTTCTCTCGCTAAAAATTTTTATTTTTTGATTTAAAGGATTTTAATTTGAAATTTTTAGATTTTATTAGATTTTATAAAATTTCGGAGGGTCTTTTATTTTAAAGAATTTTAATATTTGATTTTACTAAATTATTGAGATTTTTAGGAGATTTTTGTAGTTTATTTTTATTTTCAATTTTCCCCGATAACTAAGTTGGATTTTAAAATTTTAAGAATGATAAAATAAATAAAACAAAATAGAAAAGTTTATATAGAAGTTGGGAGGTATATAAATAACAACAGTTATTGACCCTTCGAAATATATCCCCTAATATAAGGGCATAATAAAGTAATTATATCTTAAAATCTCCTCAAATCGTGTCCTGTTTAAAATCAGACCCCTAAGGGGATGGAAATAACTCTAACAAATGGTTTATAGAATATAACCTCTGGGTGTTTAAAATCAGACCCCTAAGGGGATGGAAATTTCATATTTTCTCACCTCAACAGTTGTTTTATTTTATTGTTTAAAATCAGACCCCTAAGGGGATGGAAAGATTTTTATTTTATTTTTTACATTCTATAAAATAGCTTTTTTCATGTTTAAAATCAGACCCCTAAGA
>JALVUY010000019.1 GCA_027023665.1 Methanocaldococcaceae archaeon | reverse complement strand
ATATCATCAGAAACAGCATATAATTATAGAAAAATTTTTAAAATCAATAAAAGTTTAAAACCTATAATATTAAATATCCTAGATAAAGAATTTGGTATAAATAAACAATTTTTATATCCTTGTGAAAAAAATGACCCAAATAAAAGCATAATTGAAAAAGCTATTAAAGCAACGAAAGAAAAATTTCATATTACTTAGTCCTCCCTGAAAAACCCATTCCAACAACTCAACCTCAATTATAACATCCAAATTCTACCACAGTCTCCAAATCAGCAGATACAAATCGGCATATCTTTGTCTCTCTTCTGGTTTGATATACTGCAAAACTCTAATAAATATAGCAACTCTATAGACAAAAATCAGCAACAAGAAGCGGTTCATCCACTTCTTGAAGTTAAAGGCTGCCGCCGCAAGGAGTAAATTTATCTCATCTCCGATAAACCCTTTGAGATAATTTCTTGCAAGCCTATGATCTGATTTGAGATGACCGATAACAGGTTCTATTGCTGCTCTTCGTCTGAACTTCTTTCTTTTTTGCTCTCTTTGATATTTCGTATCTCTTTTTTTAGGTGTACCAGGAATACAAATAACAGTACCATCGACCTCTTTGACTCCTCTATATCCTCGATCACAAGTCGCCTCTTTTATCTTTTTAGTTCTGTATTTGTTGGCGTGAGAGAGTGCAGCTTGGAGTGTTTTTGAATCGTGTTCATTTTTTTCATGGGCTACAGCACCTATGATGACACCGCTTTTTTCTGTCTTTACAATAGATGCTTTTGTACCATACTCATACTTTTTATGATCTTTGCCTTTAGCTATAGCGTAGATATGTTGTTCATGTAAAGAGTATATCTTATTGGAGTCTTTTTGTTTTTGATCGGATACTTTTAAAAACAACTCAAATGTCTCTTGATATTTTTGGAGTTGTGTTTCATTCATATTAAGCTTTAGATCTCTTATAAGAATACCGGTGATTGTTTTTAGACGCTTCATTGCCGCTTT
>JALVUY010000018.1 GCA_027023665.1 Methanocaldococcaceae archaeon | reverse complement strand
CCCATAGAGGAGCGACCCCGTTAACTCAAGAAGATATAATGGACCTTATATTTTTAAACCTAGATTCTATGTTAGTACTTTTAGTCGATGAACAAGGTAGTCCTAGTCTATTTCAATGGGCCCACATCCTTCCTCCAAATTCTGAAAACAAGCTATATTTCACATCACAACTCCTGCCTTGGAATGAATCAAACATCAATCTGAAAGGTACGATAGATGCCTTGGAAAAAGAACTTTCCAGGAAATCAGAACATGGTATTGAATACAAAAAAACAGAAAATGCTTTACTAGTTAGCATTGATACATGCCCTAAGTCAGAACAGGAAAAGTCATTAAAAGAGCTTGAGGAGTTGGCAAAAACCGCAGGTGCGCATGTTTGTGGCAAGCTTATACAACGAGTTAATTCTATAAATCCCAAGTACATTATGGGTAAGGGCAAATTAGCTGAATTAGAAGTCATGTGTCTCCAGACCAATTCAGACATATTGATTTTTGACAGGGAACTCACTCCTTCACAGATCAATAATTTAGCAAATATTACTGATAGGAAAATTATAGATAGGACACAGCTCATCTTAGACATTTTTGCACAACATGCAAAAAGTAAGGCCGGCAAATTCCAAGTAGAACTAGCTCAGTTAGAATATACCCTTCCAAGATTAGTTGGGAAAAATAGGGCAATGAGTCGATTGACTGGGGGAATAGGAGGAAGAGGGCCAGGAGAGACAAAACTAGAGTTAGATAGACGAAAAATCAGGGAGAGGAGAACTAGACTAAAAAAAGAACTCAAGAAGATAAAAGACCAACGCATCCATACAAGACAGAGGAGGCAAAAAGCTGGTCTTCCTGTTGTATCACTAGTAGGTTACACAAACGTTGGCAAAACTACCCTACTCAATTCTCTAACCCATAGTAATATATATACTGCAAACAAACTATTTGCCACATTAGACCCTACTTCTAGGAGAATAAGGTTCCCAAATGAAAAACAAGTGATAATTAC
>JALVUY010000017.1 GCA_027023665.1 Methanocaldococcaceae archaeon | reverse complement strand
CCTACAAAGCTAATAAATTTTATAAAAATCACTGGCTGGTTGTTATGAGAATTTTATTAATGGGAGGAACTAAAGATAGCGTAGAAATTGGCAGAAAATTAAAAAATTTAGATAATTTATATATTTTATATACTTCAACAACAGATTATGGAGGAAAATTAGGGTTAGAATTTGCTGATAAAATAATTGATAAACCGTTAGATAAGGATGATTTAAATAAAATAATAAAAGAATATAATATTAATGTTTTAATTGATGCTACGCATCCCTTTGCAGTAAATGCAAGTAAAAACGCTATGGATGTTTGTAAATCTAACAATATAGAGTATGTAAGATTTGAAAGAGAATGGAAAAAAATAGAGCATCCAAATGTTATTTATGTTAAAGATTTTATAGAAGCTGCAAAATTAGCCAAAAAGTTTAATAAAGTCTTTCACATGGCTGGAATTAAAAACTTAAAAACAGTTGTTGATATAGTTGGAAAAGATAAAGTTGTTGCTAGAGTTCTACCAATTTCAGTAAATGAGGCTTTAAAAATTCTACCTCAGCAGAATATTGTAGCAATGTATGGAACATTTTCTAAGGAATTAAATAAATATTTAATAAGAGATTACGGATGTGATGCTATCATAACTAAAGATAGTGGAAGTAGTGGAGGATTTTATGAAAAAGTTTATGGTGCCTTAGAAGTAGGGGCTAAGGTTATAGTAGTTGAAAGACCTAAATTGAACTATCCAATATGTTTTAGTGATATAAATGAACTTATTAATTATTTAAAAAATAAATTATAAAGAGTTGATAAAATGGAAGATTACAAAGAATTTCTAAAAAAGTTTAGAGAAAAAAACCTAAAAAAAAGAAAAGTGAGAGATAAAAATAAACCTATTGCAGTGTGGATTCAAGATGACATTTATAGAGATTTTAGTATAGGAAAGTCATTAACTATAATTTTAAGAACAGAAGGATGTTTCTATGCAAAAGAAGGAGGATGTTTAATGTGCTCTTACC
>JALVUY010000016.1 GCA_027023665.1 Methanocaldococcaceae archaeon | reverse complement strand
GCGGACTATATCCTCCAAATACTTTTCCACAAATGCGAGCTTTATTTCGGCGCTCTCCCTGAAGGCGGTTAAAATGCGCTCCCTCATCGGGAATAAACTTTAAAGGTCAGTCTCTCCCCAAGAGGGAAAAAACTCTCTCCGCCACCCCTTCGGGAGGAATGTCGAGACATTCGAAACCCCTCGGGCAGGAGTCCCTCCCGTGAATGTGGCAGGGGGAACAGGAGAGGTTTTTGAAAAGCACCTCCCCCTCGTCGGGGTAAGGGGCAAAGCCCAAACAGGGGTGGGTTCCGCCGTAGATTGTTAGCACCTTGGTGCTTACCGCCCGCGCCATGTGGGTCGCACCGCTGTCGTTCCCGACGAAGAGCTTCGCACCCCTCATAACGTGGAGGCTCTCGTTTAGGGAGAGCTTCCCGCAGAGGTTTAGGACACCTCTCCAATCCCTCGATAGGTCGTAGTCCCTTCTATCCCCCACGAGGACGACCTTTATACCTTCCTCCGAAAGGATTTTTGCGAGCCTCTCGAAGTGGGGATAAGCCTTACTCCTATAACGGGCGCCTATGCCGAGGACTATGTATTCGTCCCCCTTTAGGTCGAACTTTGAAAGTATTTCCCCCGTTCGGTTTCTGTCCAAAACAATCCTCGGTCGGGGGTTTTTAATCTCTATTCTCAACCCCTTTAGGGTCTCGGCGTAAAGTTCGACCACATTTAGGGGTCTTTCCTTTAGCTTTTTCGCCAACCCAAAGCGGTTTAGAAAAACGCAGACCCTCCTCCTAAGGGAGCGTTTCCTATACCTAACCTTTACCTCGGCGGGGAGGAGTTTCGAGAGCAAAACACTCTTGGGGTTTGAGTGTAAATCCAAAACCGCAAAGGGTGAGAGTTTTGAAAGCTCCTTTGAGAGGTCTAAAATGGGGCGCAAACCCCTAAGGGAGTCCCTCCGAACCTCGACCACCGATAGGCGGCTGTCCTCTTTGAAGAGTTCCCCGTAAGGGGCGTAGGTGAGTAAAACCGGCTTGAAAC
>JALVUY010000015.1 GCA_027023665.1 Methanocaldococcaceae archaeon | reverse complement strand
TCCTTGATCCGTCCACACCGTTTGCGATAAGAGCTCTTTTAGTCGATTTTGCTCTCTTTAGACCGAGTGCATAGTTATACTCATCCGTTCCCCACTCATCACAGTTACCTTCCACTCTCACTCCAAGTCCGGCTAAATCAGTATTGAGGATAGAGGCATCTTTTTCGATTTTTTGCATCTCTGTTGTGGAGATATCATATCTATCCGTTCCAAAATAGATAGGCTCAAGTCCATGGTTATCTCCGCCGATACCGTAGTCACTACTACTCGTATCAACTTGCTCCATACCGTCTATGCCGGCATCAATCGTATCGTTTCCCAAACCATTTAACGGTATATTGCTATCTAGCCCGCTATTTATAGTCGTTTCACTATCAAGTTCAGGACTTTTTTGAGAACATCCGCTCAAGATAAAAGTAGCCATCAACAAACTAAAAAGTACCATTTTTCTCATTTTTACTTCTCCTAAAAGTTTAATTTATTTTAACATAACAAAAATTAAATCACTATTTTCTACAAATAAGATATTTCCAAATAGATAACTTAGAGCATCTGATTGGTATCCGTTAGTTAAACTTAAAAAAATAATACCTATACTCATTCCAATAGCCCAAATTACTCCTATAAGACTATCTTGACGATGTGGAAATTTAAGAGTAATAAAAGCTAATATTAAAGCTAAAATAGTAGTAAAAATAGAAGTTGTTAGAATTACACTGCTTCCAAGATATAAAGCTAGTCCAATTCCTCCAAAACTTCCGTGAGCTATACTTCCTGTAATAGCTGTGGTTTTATTTATTACTATCAAACTTCCTATTATAGCTATTGCGATGCTAAGAAGAATTGATGCATAAACTGAATTACTTATCAAATCCCACATTTTCTTTCCTTAGAAATTCTATTAATTCTACTTCACAAAAATGTTTATCTGTAGGAATTTTTAGTTTTGGCCCTTCATGAATTATAGCTTTTTTGTGAATATAAGCTATTTTATCTACTTTTCTAAGCAAAATTTTTATG
>JALVUY010000014.1 GCA_027023665.1 Methanocaldococcaceae archaeon | reverse complement strand
TATTTATACATTATATTTTTTATATTATTTGTTTTACCTTCATGCCACTCCCCCTCCTTTGAATCCATTGGGGAGTTTTCAATAAAGAGACTCCCCAATGGTGTCAAAGAGATAACAGATGGAATAGGGAGAAAGTTTATTTTAATACCTAGAGGTACTAAGCTTAAAAAAAATTATGATAAAGACCGCATTATATATATTCCAGTAAAAAGGACAGTAGTATATTCTGGATTTAATGTATCTCTACTTAGAGGTCTTGGTGTGTTAAATACTTTAGTTGGAGTAACACATAAAAAGGATTATTGGACTATAGATTATGTAAAAAAAGGCCTTGAGAAAGGTTCTATAATATATGTTGGTGAATCTAGCTCAATTGATTATGAACTTATTAAAAAGGCAAGACCTGAAGTTGTCTTTACATGGAACCTTGCTGATATTCCTAAGTTAGATGAGATGGGTATAAAATCCATTGTAACAACTACACAAAGTGCAATGGACCTAAAGACCAGGATGAGGTTTATAGTTTTTTTGTCCCAATTCTTCGATAAAGAAAAAGTAGCAAAAAAATTTGTAAAAAGGGTAAATGATTCAATAGCAGAGATAAAGAGGAGATTAAAAAATATATCAAAAAGGCCAAAGGTAATATGGGGAGATATTTATGAAAAAAGGGTATTGATTGAGCCAGGGGATTCATGGTCTGCACAAATAGTAAAAATTGCAGGTGGTGACTATCTATTTGACGATATCAGGGGGAGTTCCTGAATGGAGATATCTTTGGAGAGGTTCCTCTCCAGTGGAAGACAGGCGGATATATTATTTACCTATCGTTCTCCAAGCACAGGTGCAGACTCAAAAGAAGCACTGGCCAAGATAAACCCGTTAATAAAGGATATTAAGCCCTTTACAAAGGGCACAGTATATTCACCACTTCCAAAGTATAGCCAATCAATGGATAAGCTAGATGAGATAATTAAAGAGATTGCAGCAATTCTCCATCCAGAGAGGTTTCCAGGGTATAGATT
>JALVUY010000013.1 GCA_027023665.1 Methanocaldococcaceae archaeon | reverse complement strand
TTAGCCTTCACCATTAATGCCTTTCTAGCCAATTTATCCTCCTTTACCTTACAAAGGGCATACCCAATAATTTTAATAAAGTCTTTCCTTCTTTATCTGTCTTAGCTGTAGTAACTATGGTAACATTCATTCCCTTCACCCTATCTACTGTATCAATAGGCAGATCTGGGAAGATCGTGTGTTCTTTTATTCCAAGGGTATAATTTCCTCTACCATCAAATCCCCTATCTGAAAGTCCTCTAAAATCCCTAATTCTTGGAATTGCAAAATTGACCAATTTATCCAAAAAAGCCCACATCCTATCCCTTCTCAATGTTACCCTGCAACCCACAGGATTGCCTTCCCTTACCTTAAAGGCTGCTATGGACTTTTTTGCCCTCGTAGGTACCGCCTTTTGCCCAGCAATTAATGTGAGTTCCTTTACACCATCCTGTATTATCTTGTTTTCATGGGCCCCTTCACCTAAGCCCATATTGAGAGATATAAACTTAATCCTTGGGATCTCCATTATGGATTTATACCCAAATTCCTCCCTCAACTTTGGTACTACATTTTCCTGATATACCATATATAAACGATTCATAATTGCACCCTTAGATTTTTTAATCCAGTATCTCTTTGCATTTTTTACAGTATCTAAGTTTTCTTCCATCCTCAGTGAACTTATATCCCACTCTTGTGGGCCTAGAACAGGCCTCACAATAAATTGCTACATTGGATATATGTATTGGTGCTTCTTTTTCTATTATTCCACCACTTTGACCTGTATATGGATTTCCTCTTGTATGCCTCTTGACTAAATTGACTTGATCCACAACTACCCTGTCATTTTTCTTAATAATCTTTTTTACTGTCCCTACCTTCCCCCGGTCCTTCCCACATATGACCATCACTTTGTCATTAACTTTAATCTTGTACTTTTTGTTCATATCAAATTCACTTCCGTCAATGAATCCGAAAATTTCTATTTTTTCTCCTACCGGCTTTTTAAGATTGACAGTATAATTGATTCCACTAGTAGA
>JALVUY010000012.1 GCA_027023665.1 Methanocaldococcaceae archaeon | reverse complement strand
GTCCTAGAGGTGGTAGAAGAAATGTCTTTATTATTAGTTACGAGTATACTGATCCTAAAAAAACAGCTAAAGTTGTAAACCATATAGCTAATTTTTTTATTGAAGAAAATTTAAAACTTAGAGAAGAACAAGCTAAAACAGTTACAGCTTTTTTGGATGAAGAACTAAAAAGGATAGAAAAAGAATTAAAACAGAGAGAAAAAAAGATTCAAGAATTTAAAGTGAAATATATGGATGAATTGCCAGAACAAAAGGATTCTATTATTTCTACTTTAGATAGTTTACAAAAAATGGAACTGGTTAATCAATTTAACGTAGATACCATTAAGAACAAACTTATCAAAAAATACGCTTTAACAAGTTTTGATAGTGGTCAATACGAGTTGCCAAAACAACTAATCAACATTAAAGGAAAAAAATATTACACCAAACCAATTGTTTTTGATGTTTCAACCGTAGTTGTAGATACTACCAAGCAAAAATTATTTCCTATAAAGGCAATTCAACATCAAGATTTAACGATTAAAGATTACGCTAAGAATTTTTGGTACTTATGGTTAATTTTACCAATATTAATATTTGCTATTTGGTGGTTCTTTATCCGTAAAAAACCAACAGAAGAAGAGCGAATTGCTAAAATTCCACCATTTGAAATGGCAGTACATCAATTAGAAGAATTAGATAAAAAATTACTTTGGCAAAACAATAAAACCAAACAGTACTATTCTGAGTTGACCGATATTTTACGTACTTATGTTGAAAAAGAATTCAAAGTTCCTGCAATGGAAAGTACTACAAGTGAATTGATTAACGCCTTAAAGAAATTTAAAAACGAAAGTGGTATTGACATTTCAAACAAAACCATCATTAAATTAAAAGATTTATTGAAAGAAGCCGATTTAGTAAAATTTGCCAAATCAAAACCTTATGCAGAAGAAATACAAATGCATCGTAAATATGCAGATACTATCTTAGAAGGATTAAAATTTGAAGAAGCAGCATTAGAAGAAGTTGTAAATCCTGTAG
>JALVUY010000011.1 GCA_027023665.1 Methanocaldococcaceae archaeon | reverse complement strand
ATTTACCAAAAGAAAAAAGACCAGAAACAGGTCTACTTAAACTTAGAAAATCTCTTGGACTTTTTGCAAATATAAGACCTGCTATTATTTTTGATGAACTTGTAAATGCCTCTACTCTAAAACCAGAAGTAATAAAAGGTGTTGATTTAGAGGTTGTAAGAGAGCTAACAGGTGGAATATATTTTCGTGAGCCAAGAGAAAAAACGAAAGATGTAGGATTTAATACAATGATTTATACAAGAGAAGAGATTGAAAGAATTGCAGTTGTTGCTTTTGAAGAAGCAATGAAAAGAAGAAAAAAAGTAACTTCTGTTGATAAAGCAAATGTACTTGAAGTTAGTGAGCTTTGGAGAGAAGTTGTCGAAGAAGTTCATAAAAGCTATCCATTAGTAGAACTTGAACATATGTATGTAGACAATGCGGCAATGCAGCTTATAAGAAATCCTAAACAGTTTGATGTAATTCTTACAGGAAATATTTTTGGAGATATTTTAAGTGATGAAGCAAGTATGATTGTAGGAAGCATAGGACTTCTCCCAAGTGCAAGCATTGGTGGAAAAGTAGGACTTTTTGAGCCAATTCATGGAAGCGCTCCTGATATAGCAGGTCAAGGGATTGCAAATCCTATCGCAACAATACTCAGTGCTGCTATGATGCTTGATTATCTTAATGAATCAAGCGGAGCTGAGAGAATTAGAAAAGCTATAAAAGAAGTTTTAGCTGAGGGATACAGAACAAAAGATATAGCAAGTTTTGATGCAAAAGAAGTAGTAACCACTGAAGAGATGGGAAGTTTAATAGCAGAACATGCCGCTAATTAAATTATATGCAGAAATTCTTATATCTCAAGGCTTCAAAAATGAAGCTATTGAGATATATCAAAAAATGCTTGAAAAAAATCCAAATGATAAAGAAATAAAAGAGGCTCTAAAGCGGCTTTTAAAACGAAAAAAATTTGATGGTATAAATGTGTTGAAACTAAAAGAGATTGATAATATAAATCAAAAAAACAGATATCAATTTGAAGAGTGGTTAAAA
>JALVUY010000010.1 GCA_027023665.1 Methanocaldococcaceae archaeon | reverse complement strand
GTGTAGAAGACCCTGAAATAAAATATGGATTATCTGTTACTGGTATTGTTAAACGAGAACATATAGCCACTAATGGCGGTGTTAGGCGAGGGGATATATTATTATTAACAAAGCCAATTGGGATAGGGATATTGGCAACTGCTCTTAAGGCAAAATGGGAAGGATATGAAAAAATGGAACACGAGATATACCGGTGGACTTCCCGGTTGAATAATGTAGGGGCAGAGGCCATACAGAGGTTTGGTATAAAGGGGGCTACAGATGTAACTGGCTTTGGATTAGGGGGGC
This sequence comes from Methanocaldococcaceae archaeon, assembly GCA_027023665.1. GTDB lineage: Archaea > AGJL01 > Methanococci > Methanococcales > Methanocaldococcaceae > Methanocaldococcus. Next base: position 759 of record JALVUY010000010.1, on the reverse strand, counting down.
ATTTATTAGAGATGGCAAGGGCCTCTGGAGTGGAAATTGAGCTCTGGTCCTCTAAGATACCCATATTAAAAGGAGCAAAAGAGTTGGCATCCATGGGTCTTGTACCTGTTGGATCCCATCTCAATAAAACATTTTGTAAGAGGTTTTTAAAGGTTGGAAATAATATAGACCCAATTTTAGTTGATATCATATTTGATGCCCAGACATCGGGGGGACTTATATTGTCTGTGTCTCCTGAACTAAAGGATGAGATAAAGTCATATCTTGAGCATAGAGGTGAGATAGCCTATGAAATAGGGATGGCAAGGGATTTTCATGGTAAATATTTTTTGACAATTGTTTAGGACTCACCACATAGCTTTCAGACTTGATATTAGCTATATAGTTTTTATTTATCGTAGATCTAGCTGTTTTCACTAATAGACCTTATTGCTTCAATAACAGGATTTAATTTGCTGAGTTTTTCCAACGTGGCATATAGGTGTTCTGAGCTGTCTATCTCTATAGTAAAGAAGATCTCTGTAGTGTCATCAACCCTTGTATGTAAGTGTCCAGACAATATATTTATCTCTTCATCGCTCAAGGCACCAGCTATCTGAGCTAGGGCACCTTTTTGATTTTTTGAAATAATTTTTATGGTTGCAGTGTATGTCTTATTCTCCTCTCCTGTCCATGAAACTTCTACTAATCTCTGCGGTTCTAAATTTTTTACATTTGGACAATCTGTGGTATGGACAACAACTCCACGTCCCCTACTAA
>JALVUY010000009.1 GCA_027023665.1 Methanocaldococcaceae archaeon | reverse complement strand
TGTATAGGTAGCAGAAAACAGTTCTTGGAATGGAGACAAAGACCTCTATATTGGCATAGTGCAATCACCTTTGGGAACATACCTAAAATTAAGGGGATAATATTTGTAGTCCCTTTAGAAGAGACTGATCATATCTCAACAGAGATAGAGAAGTTTGCTAGAGAAGACAATCTTAATCTGGATTATCAGGTGACCACAGGGGGAGAGACCAGGCAGGGGTCGGTCTTTAATGGCCTTTCAATCCTGCCCCATGAATGCACCCATGTATTAATTCATGATTCAGCGCGGCCCTTTGTAAGTGCGTCACTTATAATGAGGATTATATCTAGGCTAGAGCAAGGAACGAGCGCAGTTGTCCCAGGTATTCCTCTCACAGATACCATTAAATTAATTGATAAAACAGGAAAGATTAAGACCCTTGATAGAGAGTATTTAAGGGCTGTTCAGACCCCTCAAGGGTTTGAAAAAAATATTATCCTGTCTGCCCATAAGTTTGCTATTGATAATAGTATCATAGGAACAGATGATGCTTCTTTAGTTGAGATCATTGGAGGGGATGTGGACATTGTAGAAGGAGAATATGAAAATATCAAAATCACTACACCAAGGGACTTGAAATTTTTGGAAAAGGATAGATGTGAAAATTATAAAAATTGTATTGGGCTAGGATATGATGTGCACAGATTTGGGGAGGGAAGGCCCCTTAAACTAGGTGGGGTCTTGATTCCAAAATCTCCCCAGGTGATAGCACATTCAGATGGAGACGTGCTAATACATTCTCTAATTGATGGAATCTTAGGTTGTCTTTGTTTAGGAGATATTGGCGATTTATTTCCAGACTCTGATCCAAAATTCAAGGGTATGAATAGTCTAATATTTTTGTCTGAAGTAATGAGTATTGCTCAAAAACAATCTCTTATTATACACCCAACGAAATCACACGAGCAGAGATATGCTAAAAGAAAAGTTAAAAAAAGAAAATACGGTGTTGATTTTATAGCGGTTGATTACCGAAAAAAAGGCGGAACCCAGGCTCAGCAGGAGTATGC
>JALVUY010000008.1 GCA_027023665.1 Methanocaldococcaceae archaeon | reverse complement strand
GTGGTTTAACCTGTGCGAGATACTTAGCTAAGGAAGGTTTTAAAGTAGTTGTCTTAGAGAGACATTTAGCGTTTGGTGGAGGAACTTGGGGAGGAGGAATGGGATTCCCATACATTGTTGTTGAAGAGCCGGCAGATGAAATATTGAGAGAGATTGGAGTTAAATTAATAAAGATAGATGATTACTATGTTGCTGACTCCGTAGAAGTTCCTGGTAAATTGGCAGTTTCCGCAATAGATGCTGGTGCTAAAATATTAACGGGCATTGTTGTTGAAGATTTGATTATAAGAGAAAATGGAGTTGCAGGAGTTGTAATAAACAGTTACTCAATTGAAAAAGCTGGATTCCACATAGATCCATTATGTATAAAGAGTAAAGTTGTTGTTGATGCTACAGGACACGAGGCATCTGTTTTAAACACATTAATTAAAAAGAACAAATTAAATGCTGAAGTTTTTGGCGAAAAATCAATGTGGGCTGAAAAGGGAGAAAATGCTTTATTAAGAAATACAAGAGAAGTTTATCCAAATCTATTTGTTTGTGGAATGGCGGCTAATGCCGCTTATGGTGGATATAGAATGGGACCAATCTTTGGAGGAATGTATTTATCTGGAAAACTCTGTGCTGAACTAATTACTGAAAAATTAAGAAAAGAAGAATAAAAATTAATTTTTTATACTCTCTTTTAATAAAATTATTTCTTCCCTTAACTTATAATTTCCTACTTTTCTTGCAATTTTTAAAATAGAGTCTATCTCTTCATCGTAGCTCTTTAAAATTCCCTGTTCAATCCTATATATTTTCAAATTTATTAAAAAAAGTGCCTCATAATCAAAAGATGATTTAAATTCTTTTTTTTCTATAAATTCTTTAACCTTTTCTAAGATTTCAATAATTGTTATTCTCTTTTGTATAAATTCCTCAGTTAATTTTCTTTTTTTTCTTCCAGTTAGTAAAAGTTCTACTTCATTTTTTAACTCATAATCTCCAGCTCTAAAGGCAATATTTAACAAACTTCTAACTTCTGAATTATAATCTAAGAAGATATTTTCATC
>JALVUY010000007.1 GCA_027023665.1 Methanocaldococcaceae archaeon | reverse complement strand
TTAAAACCCAATGATAAAATTTGGCATCTGGGCCAGCACTATATAAAGGTGCGCCGCAACTTCCAGTCAACAATTGCAATATACCATCTATGATTTTATCATTGTAAAGGTGTTCATGACCGCAATTATAAATTGCCACATTGTATTTTTTAAATAAATTCCAATTTATTAATTAATCGAAAACTATAAATTTAGTGATTTATTATTCACATTAACAGTATAGAGTTAAAGAGGTGAAACCAATGATAATTTGGAACTTAATATGCCCAAAATGTGGGAAAAGGATGAGATATAAGGTTGATGTCTGTCCTTGCATGGCTTCTGAGGTTCCTTTACCAAATTGTCCAGATTGTGGTGAAAAGATGACATACGATATAAGTTCTTTAAAAGGTAGAAGAAAGGTGAGATAAATGGATATAACTGGAACAATAATTTATGCTTTGAATGTAATGTTAAAAACTATTGTAAATTATCTAAATATAAATAGAGTTATTGCTCTAACAATAGCATTTTTTATGGCTGGTGGCATTGCCTCAATGATAAATAAAAACTTTATTATAAAATATTTTGGTCCAGAAACTCCAAAGCATATATCTTATTTAGTAGCCTCTGTAAGTGGATGCCTTCTTGCAGTATGTTCATGCACAATTCTACCATTATTTGCTGGAATTTATAGGAGAGGTGCAGGAATAGGACCTGCTACAACATTTTTATTTTCTGGGCCTGCTATAAATGTGCTTGCTATCTTTTACTCAGCGGCACTTCTTGGATGGGATATAGGGTTTACAAGAGCATTTTTTGCTATAACATTGTCAATATTAATTGGTTTATCTATGGCATTTATATTTAAATCAGATGAAAAAAAGAGAAATTTCAGAGTGGGTAAAGCAGATAGTATTTCAATTAGACCTGCTTATCAGACTGCGATATTTTTCCTTATACAGTTGGGGATGTTGTTAGTAATAACTGCTTCACCAAAACTAATTCCTACACTGAGTATTCCAGTTTATGATGGAATTCTTGTTAAACATATATTAACAGCAATATTGTGTATTGTTCTTATAGTTGTTGTTAAAAAATGGTTTAAAGAAGATGAGATTAAAGCATGGCTTAGAGAGACATTTACACTTGGTAAAATGGTATTTCCACTATTAATAATTGGTATAGCAATTGCTGGTTTAATAAATGCATTTATTCCTCCTGAGTATGTTAGTAAATATGTTGGTGGAAACTCTATAATTGCAAACTTTATAGCCTCATTTATTGGAGCACTTATGTATTTCGCAACACTTACAGAGGTTCCAATTATAAAGTCGTTAATGGATTTGGGAATGGGTGTAGGCCCAGCAATGGCTTTGCTTCTTGCAGGTCCAAGTTTAAGTATTCCTACAGTTTTAACACTTTCAAAAATCCTTGGATACAAAAAAGCATTTACATATCTTGGGCTTGTAGTTATATATTCAACTATAGCAGGGTTTATTACTGGAATGATATTATAAAATATATATTTGAGTATTTCAATTAAAACCTATTAATAAATTTCATCAAAAATTATAAATTATACAAATCTAAAAAGCTTAAATAAGAACCTATAAAATGGTGATATAATGATAATTAGAGTTTTTGGAACTGGTTGTCCAAAATGTAACCAAACATACGAAAATGTAAAAAAGGCTGTTGAAGAGTTAGGTATAGATGCTGAGATTGTTAAAGTCACTGACATAAATGAAATATCTGAATGGATTTTTGTCCCTCCAGGAGTTGCTTTTGATGATTTAGTAGTATTTGAAGGGAAAATTCCTACTGTTGAAGAGATTAAAAAAGAATTGGAAGATTATATTAAAAATAAATAACTAATCTAAGTTTTACTCTTTAATAAATCTTTTAATATGTTATATGCCTCATCAACTGTTATTGGTAAGTTATCAATATTTATTTTACTTATTAAATCTTTATCATCTAACAGAAGTTTAAATAATTTAGTTATCTCAGGAACATCTAAATTATTTTCTTCTAAGATTTCTACATTACTAAATATTTCTCTTGGAGTACCTTCAGCGATAATTTTTTTATTTAGAATATAACATCTATCAGCGAGCGTTATAAGATTTGGATCATGACTAACAAATACAATAGTTTTATTCTTACTTTTTAAATCTTTAATTAAGTTTATTATGTAATTTCTACTTTTTGGATCTAAGTATGATGTAGGTTCATCCATAAGTATAACATCTGGAGTTATTGATAAAACTGCCGCAATTGAAGACTTCTTTTTTTCGCCACCACTGATATTGTAAGGATGCTTATCTTTTATATGGTTTAAATTCATTTCATTTATAACTTTTTCAGTAACTTTTATAGCTGTATCTTTATCATAAAGATGTAATGGAGCAAATGCTACATCGTCCCAAACTGTTGGACTGAACAGCATAGTATCTGGATCTTGGAATATAAATCCTACTTTTTTTCTAAAGTATTTCATAAACTCTATATCATTTAATAATCTTTCCTCTAATTTTTTTCCTTCAAAATATACCTCTCCTTTTTTTGGAAACTCTAAAGCATCTAATATTTTTAAAAGTGTTGTTTTTCCAGCTCCGTTAGGACCTATAATTGCTACTACCTCTCCTTCATAAATTTTCATATTTATATTGTCCAATGCAATAGTTCCATCTGGATATTGATAATATATGTTCTTTAATTCATACAAAGGTTTCATAGTATCAACCTATCATAACCTAATGAAATAGATGATATTAATATTATAAAACATAAGAAGATTATGTCATAATATTTAACTTTAAAATTTGTAAAAATCCTTGGTTCGTTTAAGTAGCCTCTTGAAAGCATAGCATAATATATATCCTCTCCCATTCTCTGAGTTTTTATAAAGAGTGCTCCCATACTTTTACCGGCAATAATCCAACTTTCTTTTAGCTTTAAATTTCTACATAATCTTGATTTTTTTGAATACATCATCTCTAAGACATTGTTTAATAATAAAAATATATATCTATAAGCAAGTGTCATTATCGTTATCACAATATCTGGAACTCCTAAACTATTAAGTGCCTTCATTATCTCGTCCCATCTCGTAGTTAAGGTTATTAAGACAGTGTAAGATATTGCTGTTGCCACTCTAAGAGTAAATAATACAGCATATTTTATTCCTTCATAAGTAATAGCGATATAATAAGGTTTTTTTAGGATTATATAAATTGGATGCCCAGGAGTTAAAAATATCACTGGTAATATAATTATTCCTGTAAATAGAGGAATAAATAGCCAAACTCTTTTTATATAGTAAAGTAATGGAATCCTTGATAGAATACAAAAAACTAATGATAAAATATACAAAAATAATAAAACTTTGATATGCTTAATTGAAACAGTTGTTATGACCAATATAATTAATCCTATTATTTTTATTCTTGGATCTAATTTTTGTAAAAAACCATCCTTATTCCTTGCAAATTTTTCTGAAAAAACGGCTTCACTGATATATTTTATTACGTGCTCAACTGTTTTATTTATCAACTTCACAGAGTTCACCATTAGTCTTTGGATAAATATAATATTATGACCTTAATTTTAAAACATTAGCTTAATTTAAATTAAATTTAAAAATAAAAAATTAATATTTAAAAACTTAAATATTCAACATAAAAAGTAAAAGTAAAATTTAAAAATAATAATAAAATAAAGTTAAATATTAAGTACGATTTGAATATACAATCTTTGTTAGTCCATAGAACGCTCCTAAGCATAAGGCAACCCCAACGATTGCAGATATTATATAACCTATCGATGCTCTAACAGGATCATCCCATCCAGGAATGTCATAATCTGGTAGGATTGCATAACTCCAAATGCCAGATAGCTCCTCCATACCTTGAATGTTTGCATGAACTTTTTTGGCTAATTCACTGACATCCCATTCCCCCCAAGCATCTCCATAGTTCCATACTAAGAGAATTCCAAGAGGACATAATATAATCATTGCAATAATCACATACAAAAATTTCTTAACTAATGGATCTTTAAAGTCTATCAATTAACTCACCTCCATAGATTTCTTCGTTAATTCAAATAAATCAGGTCTTGTCTTTTTAACATACCATACCACTATTGCAGTTACAACAGCCGCTGCAGGACCTGCAGTTGTTAAGTGTGCAAATGCCATTGCAGGAACTGATACAGTAAATGGATATGGACAATAACCTGGCTGGATAAATGGCTGTAATCCAAATTCAAAGCCAGCAACTATTGCAGCTGTTACTATTCCAATGTAAGCTCCAATACCACTAGCTACAACATCACCAACCTTATTTCTTAAGAATTTATAAATGTAATAACCAACAAAAGGTAGAACTACACCCATGTTAAAACAATTAGCTCCTAATGTTGTTATTCCCCCATCTCCAAAGAAAATTGCCTGGATAAATAATACAATAGATATTGCTATAGTTGCTACCCAGGGGTTATCCATTAATATAGCTATTAATGTCCCTCCAACCATGTGGGCAGTAGTTCCATCAGGAACTGGAAGGTTATACATCATTACTAAGAATGCAAATGCCGTTAATATCCCCAACAGTGGTATTTGCTTTGGATGCAATGTTTTTAAGGCTTTTATTCCTCTATACCAGAAATATAGCATTATAAGATAAAAAAATGCACAGGTTATTGGTCCCAAATATCCATCTGGTATGTGCATATTACCACCTTTTTGTTTATAATATTATTATTACTAATGTCTCTTAACATCATACATAATATTAGTAATACTATTTAAAATTTTTTATTTAAAGTTTGTGAATATAAGGTTTAAAAGATTATTTTTATTTATTGTAATGATCAAAAAGATGGAAAAAATAAAAAGAAAGCTAAAAATGATTTTATTTTTAAGATTTAATTTCTTTTTTTATAATCATTATGGCAATATAACCAAGAATCGTTGGAAATATGTATGATATTAGTCTATCTAATATTGTAACTACAGCTGCCACTGAAGGAGGGATATTAAAAACTGTAAAGGAAACAATCATTACAGTATCTGCAGTACCAAAACCGCTGGGAGTTACAGATAAAACTCCTGACAATAAAGTTAAGAGATATACAGTTGCAACACTCAAAATAGAGACAATATAGGGAATTGATAGGAATAGTACCCATAATTTTATTATATCTACTGCATACCAAAGAATTGATAGTATAATAACAATGTATACTTCTTTACCTCTTCTATTTTTTAAAAATTTTAAACTATTATAAAATTCATCAATTGATTTTAAGATAATTTCTTTATTATGGTTGTATGAAGTATATTTGTA
>JALVUY010000006.1 GCA_027023665.1 Methanocaldococcaceae archaeon | reverse complement strand
GATGATGTTCAACCCTCGAACTTGTTATCTTACGATTTGCTCATACTTTTTCTAATCCAACAAATACTTCAACATCTTCTTATAATCCTTCTTCCTCAAAGTATTTATGTGATTTCATCTCTTTTCTATTGCAACATCTTTACCTTCTTCAAAGGACTTTTTAAGAGTTAGCTTTTACTCTTTGCAAGAGAGTGGCAAATCTCTTTGTAGTTTATCTCTATGTTTGAGTTTTGGTTAAAGCTTGTGTGATAGTGTAAAAATGTCTTTTGGAAAAGTTGGAAGTTTTTGGGTGGATTAAACTATTTTCATGGTAAGAGTTACCATATTTACTTTACAAAAATTTTGATACAATAGGCTTTTTATATTTCTATAAAAGGTATATTATGACTAGTTTAAATATTGGTACTATTGAGGTTGATAGTCCAAGAGCTGAAATGATACTAAAAACTTCTAGTATTGATGATATTAAAAATATGTTTGTAACTTTTTTAGAAAGTGATTTTATCGTAAAATCTACAAAAAGAAAAAAAGGCAAATGGGGTAGTTTTGCAGATAGAATGAGTGGTTTAACAACACCAGAGATTACAGAGCATATAGAAAAAACAAGTAAAGAGATGAGAAATAGTTTTGAGTTTAGAGAATTAACTTCAAATAATTAATCATGACTACTTATATCTTAGATACTGATATTATTTCATATTTATGGGATGTAGAGTCGCCATATCATCAAAAAATTGTAGAAAAGTTAAATAATTTAAATGATGATGATATTGTAGGAATCTCCATAGTCAGTATTTATGAACTAACTTATGGAATAAACAGTTTTAAAAATCAAAGACTAAAATCTACTTTTCAAAATGCTCTTGATAATATTAAGAAAGATACAGATATCTTTATCTATTCTCTTGATATAGATAGTGCTGATTTTTTTAGTAAAATAAAACAACTTTATAAAACAAATACAGGTATCAATAATAAAAGTGTAAAAAAGAATGATTTGGATTTTATGATAGCTTCGATCTCTATGAGTCAAAAAGCTGTACTAGTCAGCAATGATA
>JALVUY010000005.1 GCA_027023665.1 Methanocaldococcaceae archaeon | reverse complement strand
CTGTATTAATAGCTGGTGGTGAGCCTACACTCCAGAAAGATTTGCCAGAATTTACAAGATTGTTAAAGAGTAAAGATAGAAAAGTGATTCTAACAACAAATGGATATTATTTAAAAAATATTGTTGATGATTTATTTGTTGATGAAATACATGTTGATTTAAAGGCATTTGATGATGAAAAACACAAATATCTAACTGGCAAATCAAATAAAAATGTTTTAAAATGTATAGAATATTTAGCAAAGAAAAAGCTTAATTTTGAAGTAGATGCTGTTTTAATCCCAAATATTGTTGATTTCGATGAGATTGAAAAGATTGCAAAATTTTTAAGTAAATGGGATGTTAGATATAGGATTATTGGATATACTCCCTTTAACAATAATTTAAATGCGCGAAAACCAACAAAGGAAGAACTTTTAAAGGCAAAAGAAATTGCAAAAAAATATTTAAGTAATGTAACTACCTCATTAGATTTTAGAATGCATAAAAAAGTTAAAGAAATTATAAAATTTGATAAATAAAGTTTTTAATTTTTAGATGAGCTTTAATAATTGAGATTCTAAATCTTTAATGCTTCCATTGTATTTTATAACTTTTTTGGCATTTTCTATAAGTTTTAAGTTTAATTTATTCATCTCCCCAACTGGAAAGTTTGTATCTATCACAACATCACACATTTTTAAGTATTTTAATGCCTTATTAAAGGTATCTTCAGAAATTGGTTGATATGCTTTCTCTTCAATAATCTCAACTTCCATTGTTTTAGCTATTATATAATCAATATCATTTTCATGTAAAATTCCACAATAAACCTTATATCCATTCTTAACCAAATATCTTAAAACATTAGCCCCACTACCTCCCCCACAAACAACAAAAACTTTTTTATTGGTAGTATTTTCATTTTTTAATTCAAAATAACCAATTTCTTTACTAAAATTTGCACTTTTTAAATCATATAAATTATTTACTGTCTCTTTGTCCATAACATCCTCAGGATGTCCATAAGCTATTATCTTACCATCTTTGATTAGTGCTATTTTATCGGCAATTCTTAAAGCCAATTCTATGTCGTGAATAGTTACAATTATAGCGAGATTTTTTTCTGTTGCTAACTTTCTCAACAACAATGTAAGTTCTATCTTATGCTTTGCATCTAAGAAGGATGTAGGTTCATCCAAAATTAAAACCTTTGGTTCTTGTGCTAACGCCCTTGCAATCATTATCTTCTGTCTCTCTCCATCACTCATTTCAAGGAAGTTTTTTTCAAGTAGATGTAGTGCATTAACGGCCTTTGCAGAATTTATAATAATCTCTTTATCTCTCTCTGATAATCTTCCAAATAAATCTGTATATGGATGCCTACCTATTGCAATTATATCAAATCCTGTTAAATTTCCTGGATTTACTCTCTCTGTTAAAACTACTGCCATCTGTTTAGCAAGTTCAGAAGGTTTTAGTTTATGTATTATTTTTGAATCTAAATAAACAACTCCTTTTATCGGTTTTAAATATGTTGCTATACACTTTAAAAGTGTAGATTTTCCTACTCCGTTTGGACCAATTATTGCTAAAATTTCTCCCTCCTTAACTTCTAAATTTACATTATCTACAACAATCCTCTTATGATAACCAACGGCAAGATTTTCCGTCTTTAGCATTAAATCACCTACGGATATGGATGATATTATAAACAGGAAAAATAGATTATTTAATTATTAAACGAATTACCATTAACCCTATTAAAAATCCGATTAAAGATAGCCAAATATTTGGTTCATTTTCAATATCTACTCTTTTTGTGATTGTGTAATTTTTTACGATTTTATTAATTTTTATAATAACTTTTGATTGATTAATTTTCAGAGTATAATAATAATCATTAAATTTCACTTTTTTTGGCTTTATAATTTCAACAGATTCTTTAAAATTCCATATATAATCTTTTAATCTCTTATAAGGCATATAATATATAACATAACCTTTTATTTCTGTGCTTTGTGAAATATTTATTGGAATTGAAATTATTTTTGTTTCATTTGGTTGTAATTCAAATTCTATTGATGTTTCATTTGGTTTATAGTTTCCATAATCTACAAAGTAAATATATCCTCTAATCTTTTTATTGAATGGATTTTTAACTGTAATATTACAATATATTGTTACATTTGTCTCATTAGTTCCATTAAGATGTATTGTTTTATTACTAAGTGAAACATTAATAGGATTTAATTTCTTTATTTCAATTACACACTCATCATAAGATGTATGACCAAAAGTATCATTAACTTTTAATTTTACAAGATAAACTCCTTCTTTTTTATATTTATGAATTGGATTTGGAGATGTTGAAGTTGAATTATCACCAAAATTCCAATAGTAGTGAAGTTCAGTACTTCCCTGACATAAAGAATAGAAATGTACTTCGTAATTATCAACAATCTCATATGCAAAGTATGCTTTTGGTAATGATATATTTTCCTCCGCTATTGGGATTATATGAATAATCATTATGTCTTTCAATGGAACTTCTACAATTTTTCCATTTTCATCAAACAGGTAAATATAGGAAATTTTTATTTCTGTCGTTAGATTCTCATTCTTTAGTGGCTCTATCCAAAAAGACAAAATATTAAAGCTACCACTTTTTGTTCCATTTATTTTAATATCAAAATCTAACGTTCCATTTTCAACAGTCCAATTTTTCTCAATAGTATTTAAACTTGTAGATATATCACTTATTTTTAGTATAGAAGAATTATAGATTATTTTTCCTTTAATTTCAGATATGTTTGCATCAATATTTTTTGCCTCAATGTAACAAAGTCCAATATCTCCATAGGTAATATTTTTTTCTGTAGTATAAAAACCAACGTACTTTTCTGTAGTAATGGTCTCATTCTCTATGGTAAAATTTGCGGGTTTTACAATAGTTTCATTACCATTTATTTTTATAGATGCATTAATTATGTAATTTCCAGTTTTATTGGTAAAAAATGTTAATTTCATCAAATCAAAGTCTTCTTTTGAGGTATTTAAATTTATGAAAAAAGACAAACTGTTATTATTATAATTTAAATTTACATTTGAAATGTTATCTTCTAAATAATAGAAGTTTAAATTTACTAAAGTTAAATTAGGGTAATATATTGTTCCTGTTATATTGGTTATATTTCCTTTTGCATTTTTTATTGAAACAATTGTATCAAAATTTTCATTTACTTTTGGATTTATAGGGATTATTTCTACAATTGTTGAATTTAGTCCAATAACAGTTACATTTACAGAGTTATAGGTTACATTTTTTAATACATCTCCATTTTCATCAGAAAGTACAGGCTTTTGAAAAATTGTATATGTCCCATTATTTAATGTCCTAAATTTCAAAGTAGCGATTGTAAAGTTCCCAGAGGGATAATTACTGAACCATGTTAATTGTATATTTATCATGCCATTCTCTACAGAAATTTTCTTTAAATTTGCATTATTACTTATATCACTTAAAATTATATCATCTGGAGTTATATTTAGAGAGGTTGGGTAATATATGGTATCTTGAAATCCACCTAATTTTTCAGATGTATTAACGGTTAGGGTTAAAGTAAAGGAGTCATATTCATTGACAGTAATATTCTCTGGGATTAGTTTAACCTCATCACCAAAACTTGTATGAAAATATAATATAAATGGAATTAAAATTAATATTAAAAATTTCTGTCTCATTGTTATCCCCTTTATTATTTAAATCTTGTTAATATAAATCCAAAAATAACTCCTATTAATACTCCAGAAACTAAATAAAGAATATCAGTTTCTATATTATTAAAATCGATCTTTTTTTCAACAATTATCTTAACAACAGGCTGATATTCAGTTACATTAATTTCTTTAACAATAACTTCTGGCTCATTGACATTTGGTGTTATATATATTCTGTTTATTATGGTAGAAGGTGAAGTCGTCCCTAAAGATTCAGATTCTTCTTTTAAATTTTGAGAAGATATGTTTGATATATTTTTAACTCCTTTAATAATAACTTTTGCCCCAAAAAATTCAGTAATAGGATACTTTTTCCATTGAAGAGTATTATACTCTTCATATGTCTGTATCCCATTGTATGCATATCCTAATGCCGAACTAACGACTCCTGAAATATTTAATTGAGTTTCTCCTTCTTTAATTGGAACAAACATTATTTCTCCAATACTAAAATCTTCTTCAATAGGTTTTTTAAAAACGATTTTTAGTGAGAATGTTCCATTTTTAAAATCATAATATTTTAGCATACCCTCTTTATTACATAAACTACTCCAATTAAATCCATATGGTTTTAGATAATCAGGAGAATAGTTTATATATATACTAACTCCTCTACATCCTCCATCTTCTTCTCTATCACTATACTTAATATCACCAATTTTGGGTATATTTTCAACAGTTATATTAAACTTAACTATACTCCCATTTGTAACGACTTCATTAGGGACTAATTTAACATAAACATTGTTTCCATAACAATTATTTAAAATAAAAACAAAAAATAGAAAAAAAATTAAAAAATATTTATTCATTATTAATCACCTTTTTTTAACTATGTATGCTATGACTCCAATTAACACAATTATAATTATTAAAATAGCTAATAACGTGGAATTAAACGAAAATGTACTATTTTCTTCAAGATTTTTAGAAGTATTCGATATATTTAACACTTTCAATTCTAAAGTTTTTAGAGGGATTTTTATAGCATTTCCCTCACTGTTAGACCCTACAGCCTTTATCTCTATCCAAGCATTTCCTGGTTTTAGTGCTTTTATTATTACATCTCCAACTTTAAAATCTCCATTTTTTGGCTTATTTAAAAAAGCATACTGAATTAACGCACTATTATTATTATTTTTTGTTAAGTTTAGATCTGCTCCTACATTATAGTTTATAACTTTTTCTATCATCAAATTATCTGAAACATAAATATTACACTGTAAACCTCCACAATTTGAAACATTCTTTGCATAAATCTCTACAGTAAATACCTCTCCTTTTTTTACTTCAGAAGGAGCTTTTACTGAGATATCTAATGCCATACATGTGGGTAGTATAAAAAAAATCAATAGCGCCATATATTTTCTCATTTTATTCATGATATCACCGAACTAAAGTTTATTTTACCTATATTAAAAAATACCGTAAAATATATATAACTCTATATAATAAACGACATCATGTTAACTTAAGATTTTTTTATATAATCTCATAATATCTTTAACAATTTAATAACAATCTTATATAAATATTAAATGGTGATATGATGCCGAAAAATATTAATATTATTGGGTATATATTACTTA
>JALVUY010000004.1 GCA_027023665.1 Methanocaldococcaceae archaeon | reverse complement strand
CTAACACCCAGAAACTTAGCAGGAGGAGTAGCAAGCCTCTCACTCTCATAACTCAAAGTAATACTACCAATCTTAAACACACTATAAATATACCACCCGTACGGGTCTGAGTTGTGGTAAATTATGCCGTAGCCACCTGTGAACGAGTTTGTTAACGGCACAGCGAAGTCGTATACATAGCCCTCATACTCCTCTTCCTCTACTGAGGCTACTCTAGCAACTATGGCATCCCCTTCTAGCAGGAGCCGGTATCCTTCTGTGACTGTGATTTCTCCCTTATTGAGAAGTGTAGCAAGTTTTGCTTTGGATATTGTGGTTGACTTAGTGGAGTATGATGTTAAACCTGCGTTTGACAGTGATATGAGCTTCCTTTTAACCTCGCTGGTGATTGGTAACCCGTATGTCGGTTCCGTTGCTAGCATCGTGCTTGGTTCACTGTTTGTGAGGTATTTGTAGATTCTAGGCGGAGTTCTATGTGGTGATTTCCCTATTCTGATGATGTTGTCTTCCCCGTTTATTGTGATGGTGGGGTTTACTCCTAGCGCTTGGAGTATTAGGAATACTTGTTTTGAAAGGACTGTACTCCTGGTTGAGTAGATGATGTCTCCGTATTTGTCTATGCTTCCGTCTCCGTCTAGGAGGCCTTTTAGATATGCTGCCTGCACTGTTACTGGTGATTCTAGGATTATGCTTGGGATTCTCTTAGTCCTAGCGTTTCCTAGTAGTCCGAGGCTGTTATATAGTAGGTATATTACGCGGGATGATATAGTTAGTCGTATACCTTTTCTCACAGATAATACGGGTTCAACACCGAATTTCTCTCTTATGATAGCTCTTAGCTTCTCGGCTTTTTCTGATTCGTGCGGGCCTAAGTTATACGTTAGGTATCTGTCTCCGGCGGAGCTGCCTTCAGCTGTGTAGAGGCCTAGTATCCATGCTAGTTCCTCGTCAAGCACTATTTTGTTGGGTATTCTAATTTTCGACCTGGAGAGCCTTACATACACTGCTTTTTCGTGATCTTCTTTGCTTGCTCTCCCTAGCTTTACCTCGAGCCCACTGTTGAAGCCTAGC
>JALVUY010000003.1 GCA_027023665.1 Methanocaldococcaceae archaeon | reverse complement strand
GGTTATATAGTGGAGAACGTTAAAGGGAAACCAATAATTTTTAAGCCACTCCGAAAGGAGATAGAGCATAGCAAAAAACTAACTTACCATTAAAGGTTGGCATATTGCGGTTTCCCAAAAGGGGTATTCAAAGCCTCTTCTCCACTATGGGGATATCCTCCTCCGTATCCACCCCGTGGTAGAAGTTCTCCGTTATCTCCACCTTTATAGGTATCCCGTTTTCGAGCAACCGCAGTTGTTCCAACTTCTCCGTCTCCTCTAAAGGTGTGGGCTTTAGACGGGTAAACTCGAAGAGCCTCTCCCTGCGGAAGGCGTAAATACCTATATGTTTTAAAGGTTTAAACCTAAAGCCGCTCCGCGGGAAGGGTATGGGCGCTCGGGAAAAGTAGAGGGCGTAACCCCTCCTATCGGTCACCACCTTGACCGCGTTCGGGTCTTCGAACAGGCTCTCCTCCAAAGGGGTCGCCAGCGTTGACACATTTACCCCGCCCTTTAGGGCGGCTATCAACCTCTCCAAATCCTCCTTGTAGGCAAAAGGCTCGTCCCCCTGATAGTTGACGATGTAGGGAGCCTCTATGCCGAGCCTCTCAACCGCGTAAGCCACCCTGTCACTTCCGCTCGGAAGTTCGGAGGGGGTTAACACCACCTCGGCGAGGTCTCGAACCACCTCCTTAACCTTCCTGCTGTCGGTGGCTACCAGAATATCGAAACCTGTCTTGGAGAGGTTTTCAACGACCCACCTTATTAGGGGTTTGCCCTTTATCTCCCTTAGGGGTTTGTTTTTAAGCCTTGTGGAACCCAAACGGGCGGGAACGACTATTAACACCTCACCCATAGGGGAAAATGCTATTTCCCTTTCCCTTAAGGGGTGGAAACTTCTTTCCCCCCGTGGGGGGGTAAAAATCGGTGGAAAAGACCCCTTGGGGAGGGGTTTAAATAGGAGACCCAAAAAGGGGAATTATTGACCCAATTCGAACCTGACAAAGCGGTTGACCTTGATATTTCCGCCCGCTTGTTTTGCAACCTCTGCGATGAGCTTCTTAATAGACTTTTTCTCCTCTTTGATGAAGGGT
>JALVUY010000002.1 GCA_027023665.1 Methanocaldococcaceae archaeon | reverse complement strand
AACTTGGACAGGCCAAGGAGGCTGCATGTAAGTTAATAAATGAAGAACCAGTCCCAGGTGCTGGTGGAAAGAAGGTGGCGTTTCTACATCCAAAATCTACCCATGGGGTTTTGACTGAGTTCTGTACCAAGGAGTAGAAATTTAACCAATGGAGAATAATGGCTATGAAAATACATGAATATCAGGCTAAAGAGATATTTAGAAATTTCAATATCCCGGTTCCCCGTGGAAAAGTAGCCTTTTCAAAACAAGAGGCATGTGCCATTGCCAAGGAACTGGGCTCTTTCCCTTGTGTGATTAAGGCCCAAGTCCATGCTGGGGGTAGGGGTAAGGGAGGAGGTGTTAAATTGGCCTCTTCCATAGAAGAAGTAGAAAAAATTGCTGGGGATATGTTAAATATGGTGCTGGTTACCCACCAAACAGGGCCTGAAGGCAAAGTGGTCAGAAAGCTGTTGGTGGAAGAAGGACTTAATATAGATAGGGAATATTATTGCTCAGTGGTCATGGATCGATCCAGTGAAAAGATCGTGATTATGGTGAGTGAAGCAGGGGGAATGGACATAGAAGAGGTGGCTGAGAAGACCCCTGAGAAGATAATCAAGGTATTTATTGATCCTTTGATTGGTATCCAGGGATATCACCTTAGAAAGGCTGCCTTTGGCCTGGGGTTTGATAAAGATATACAACGTCCATTTATGGGTATTTTAAAGGGGTTGTATTCAATTTTTACAAAGTATGACTGTTCTTTGGTGGAGATAAATCCTTTGGTGCTCACTAAAGAGAAGGATTTGATAGCCTTGGATGCAAAGATAAATTTTGATGATAATGGCCTTTTTAGGCATAAGGAAATACTGGAATTAAGAGATATTGAAGAAGAGGACCCCTTAGAAGTAGAGGCATCGAAATATGGGCTAAATTATATTAAATTAGATGGTAATGTTGGGAATATAGTAAATGGTGCAGGTCTAGCAATGGCCACCATGGAAATCATAAAAAGGGCAGGCGCTGAACCTGCCAATTTTTTAGACGTAGGTGGTGGGGCCAGTGCTGAGATGGTAGAAAATGGATTTAAGATC
>JALVUY010000001.1 GCA_027023665.1 Methanocaldococcaceae archaeon | reverse complement strand
TTTTAAATCTTCATCCGTACCTTTAGCCAAAAGAAATGCCAAGACCTGTCCAAATCCATTCTGTAAAATCATAGAAGGGATTCCGGCAGAAAATGTTTTAAACTCCTTTCTCAATCCATTATTTAACTTTAACACCTTATCTAAAGCATACCTAGCCCTCTCCTGTGCTATTGTCCTCATATTTTCCCTCCGATTCTATAATCTCATTGATATCTCGCTTTAATTTAGGAATATCATTTTTGACGGTATCCCACACAGCAGTCAAATCAACGCCAAAATATTGGTGTATAAGAACATTCCTCATATCGCTCATTATTCTCCAAGGAATTGCAGTGTATTTATTTTTTAAATTATCGGAAACAAGTTTTGAAGCCTCACCTATTATTTCAAGTTGTCTTATGATTGCACTATGAATCATTTTATTATCAATAAAATCGCCTATATCAATACCCTCAACAAACTGCTCAATCAGTTCAATAGATTCAATAATATGATAAAGATAAACAATATCATCCCGTTTTTTCATAAATCACAACCTTTTCTTGCTCTACCCTATCTTTCAAATATTTACTAATTGAATCTTTTGTCACTAAATCAACCTTCACACCCAATATTTCAGATAACTTTTGAGACAACTCAATCATTTTAAAAAGATTTCTCTTGCCTGCAAATTCGACAATCAAATCCAAATCGCTATCAATGGTATTTGTTCCTTTTGCAACAGATCCAAATACGGCTATATATTTTACACCGTATTTCTCTAAGATGTTTTTAATATCTTTGTTGTTTTTTAATGATTCTAAATTAATCACCTTTTCCCTCTATCCATCTGATTTTACATATACCCCTTCCAAGAGTTTCATCACCTCCAATTTGCAAGAAATCCCTAATCGCGAGTTTTACATTGTTGTAAACACCTTCGGGGTTTAGCTTATCTTCGGCTGTTTTACTGAAATATACTATCGAATACAAAACCGTATCGGCAGGTAAAAGCTCTTCATATCTCAAAGCCCCTTCTTTAGCAGTGCCCTTTTCTATGTCTATTTTAATCTGAGTTTGAATCTCTGTGCAGTTATCCACAAC